>MKUM01000071.1:14151-21738 GCA_001897825.1 Candidatus Amoebophilus sp. 36-38 | reverse complement strand
TATCATACATCCAGCCTAGATTAAATTGTGCATTTGCATTATTTTGATCAGCTGCTTTTTGATAGTATTCTACTGCTTTCTGTTCATCTTTATCTACTCCTCTTCCATTTGCATACATCTCGCCTAGATTATTTTGTGCAGCTACATTATCTTTATCAGCTGCTTTTTGATAGTATTCTACTGCTTTCCGTTCATCTTTATCTACTCCTCTTCCATTATCATACATCCAGCCTAGATTAAATTGTGCAGCTACATTATCTTTATCAGCTGCTTTTTTATACCATTCCACAGCCTTTTGTTCATCCTTTGCTACTCCTATTCCATTGTGGTACATATATCCCACCTTAAATTGTGCATCTGCATCTCCTTGATCAGCTGCTTTTTTATACCATTCTACTGCCTTTTGTTCATCCTTTGCTACGCCTATTCCATTTGCATAGCTGACACCCAGATTATATTGTGCATCTGCATATCCTTGATTAGCTGCTTTTTTATACCATGCTACAGCTTCCCATTCATCTTTATCTACTCCTACTCCATTATCATACATCCAGCCTAGATTATATTGCGCATTTGCATTTCCTTGATCAGCTGCTCTTTGATAGTATTCTACTGCTTTCTGTTCATCTTTATCTACGCCTCTTCCATTATCATACATCCTTCCCAAATTAAATTGTGCATATGTATATCCTTGATCAGCTGCTTTTTTATACCATTCTACTGCCTTGCGTTCATCTTTATCTACGCCTCTTCCATTATCATACATCCTTCCCAAATTATTTTGTGCAGCTGCATTTCCTTGATCAGCTGCTTTTTTATACCATGCTACTGCCTTGCGTTCATCTTTATCTACTCCTCTTCCATTTTCATACATCAAGCCTAGATTATTTTGTGCAGCTGCATTTCCTTGATCAGCTGCTCTTTGATACCATGCTACTGCCTTGCGTTCATCTTTATCTACGCCTCTTCCATTTTCATACATCAAGCCTAGATTATTTTGTGCAGCTGCATTTCCTTGATCAGCTGCTTTTTTATACCATGCTACTGCCTTGCGTTCATCTTTATCTACGCCTCTTCCATTTTCATACATCAAGCCCAGGTTATATTGAGCCGTAGCATCTCCTTTCTGTGCCTGACTTAATAAGCCAGAAATAGTGGTAAGCTCTTTTTCTTTACTCTTTGAATCCTCATCTCCTTTCATCATTCCTTCCAGGAGTCCTCCCTTATAAATTTTCACATAGCCTGGTCGTCCATTCTGAGGCAGTTCTAACTGGATACTACGTTGTTGAATCTTAGGATTTAATTTAGTCAACCTAGTTAAATCTATGCCTTTTTCTATTATTACAGGCAAGTTTCTATAATTAGGTTCTTTTTGTATTTTATCAGCTCTTACATCTGCTTGTATCATACCATCCCGGTCTTCATGAAAAGTAACAAGATACCCTCTTTCTGTACTAAGCTCTTGATATTTTAATGGATCAACATTTATTGAATGTGTTGATCGCTGGATAGTCTGGCTAGAGGATGTTTCTACTTTAGGAGTAAGTTGATTAAAAGAATTACCACAACTTTGTAAAAATAAACCTAATAATAAAGTACAAGCTATTAGCCTGTTATTTAGATTGAAATTTCTTTTCATACCTTACATAAGTTAAAAGTGTTGATCATAAACTAGTTGGTAGCCAGTAGATTTGCAAGCAACAGGGATAAAAAATTATTTTAAGTTATAAGATGGTTTCGATATAGAGGTTTGAAGTCCAAAGGAACGAAAACGTACGCTAAGCAATTCCTAAGCTTCTTCTAACTCTTTGATGAATTTATATACAGTTGATCGGCCAATTCTAGCTTGCTTTGCTATTTCTCCTGCTCTAATCCCCGAAGTATAAAGAGAAATAATTTTTTCTCTATCTATGGTCCTCTTGCGACCAAATTTTATACTTTTAGACCTAGCTTCAATACGACCCTCGTTGGTTCGTTCTAGTATACGGCATCGTTCTGCTTGAGCAACTGCTGCAAGAATAGTAATCACCATTTTCCCCATCGTACCTTCCATACTAATTCCATCATCCAGGAAACGAATCGACACACCCATGGCATCAAATTCTTTGATTAGCTGGATCATATCGGCTGTATCTCGTCCAAGACGATCTAATTTTTTAACTAAAATTAGATCACCTTTTTCGACTTTAACGCGCAGTAATTCTACCCCTTCGCGTTCAGTATTACTATTACTATCACTAGTCTTGTCAGTAAATATTCGATGTAATTCTGCACCAGCTTCCTCTAGTGTCTTGATTTGAACATCAAGTGACTATTGACTGGTTGAAACGCGAGCATATCCAAAGAGGCGCATATATCTATTATTGTTTGTGGTGTCTACTAAATCGATTATTAGAATACTTGTCTACTAATGCCTTGAAAAACGATTTTATAGATATCCTATTTCATAACATTTAACTTGTCTATAAATTTATAACATAGTAGACAATATCTAGCCCCCTATTGCCTTGTTTGTTTACCACTTATTTTATTATGTGATAATAATGCCTGCTGATTTTTTAACTGAAGAACAAAAAGCGACTTATGGAAGATTTTCTGGGCAACCTAATGAGATGCAGTTAACACGGTATTTTCATTTGGATGAAAATGATCTAGCTTTTATAGCAAATCGACGGGGAGACCAAAATCACCTTGGCTTTGCATTACAATTAGCCTCACTTCGTTTTTTAGGTACTTTTATCTCGGATCTTTCATTGATACCAATAAATGTCCAATCCTTTATAGCTAGCCAACTATCGTTGTCCGATTTATCCATTTTATCAAACTATGCACAAAGAAAGACAATTCAGAGGAAGCATGCAGCACTAATACGTAAGCACTATGGATATCATGAATTTAGCGATTTATCATGGTTTTTTCGATTGAGCCGCTTACTCTATACCCGTGCCTGGTTAACTAATGAAAGACCAAGTTTGCTCTTTGACTGTGCAACTAGCTGGCTGATTCGGAATAAAGTGCTATTACCTGGCGTTATAACATTGGTTCGACTGATATCACAAATACGCGAAAGAGCAGATACTCGTTTATGGAAAGAATTATCCTCTTTGCCGTCAGGTGAGCAGCGTAAAAAACTTGAAACCTTGCTTGAGGTAGTAGAAGGTGAACGTATCTCACAATTTGACAGCTATCGCCGAAGTCCAGTTAATATCAGGGGTCCCTCCTTTAACCTATATTCCGGAGCTTAAATTAGACACGAGTAACATAAAATGTACAATTAAGCTTATTTTATATGCCCAATTTTATACTTATTTTGATCTTAAACTAACAAATTAATATATACAATGATCGTGACTATAATAAACGATAAAATACACACGATAAAAGCTTATTATTCGCTAAAAACGTACTTTTTATTATCGTGCCTACTTTAATCCCCGGAATTTAGGTTTAATGAAGCGGTGGATGCTATAAACGGTTAAAAGAGTTCGGTATGCAAGAATTAAATTTATCTACCATACCGACAGGAAAGATGAAAAGCCTTGCTTGCCATGCTAGTATAATGTTCATGCATAAAATTGCCAGAATGCCAGATAGCAAACGGATCGCAATACTGGTGGCATTTGTCAAATCTTTTGAGATCATTGCTCTTGATGATGCGCTCGATATTTTTGATCTGCTGATTACCGATATGAGAGGTATAGCTAAAAAGATTGGTCAGAAAAAACGACTGCGTACGCTCAAGGATCTAGATAAAGCCGCATTAACATTGGCTGATGTTTGCACGCTATTTCTCCAGGATGAAATGGCAGGTAATCAATTAAAGAACAGTATATTTTTACGGGTATCTAAAGATAAGCTAACCGAATCGATTGCCCTTATCAATAATCTGACACGTCCAGCTGATGAACATTTTCAAGATGAAATGGTTCAGCAGTATGGCCGAGTGTGTAAATTTTTACCCAGTTTACTTGAGCATATTGAGCTAAAAGCAGCATCAGGGCTTCAATAACTGTTATAGAGAAGTTATCAAAGTCTAATTCATTTTGGCTTATAAACAAATTATTTAAGCCTGCACTAATCATTTTTTCTACTTGCTTTCTTCTATTTGCTTCTTTCATATTTTTGTCATTTATGTGTGTCTACTAATAGTATCTTTTATTTTCAAAAAACACAATCTAAATGACTTTCCCTTTAAAAAAGCGTTGGCTTTACCCCACTAGGCTTATACTTTACTTAGCAACGCAGTATAAGCCAACAGGGTGTCAGAAGCTAGCTCCTGGCACCCTGTTAGAAATCAATATATTTTTTAAGCTCTAAGCTCCTACAAGCACCCTTTTGAAAGCTTTTACTTTAAGTCCAGGAGCAACCTTCGCTAAATACTGGGCTACTGTTAAAGAATTATCTTTCACAAAAGGTTGGTTGACCAGCGTATACTCTTTAAAAAATTTGTTTAGTCTACCTTGGGCAATATTTTCTAACATAGCTGGATTTTTAGCTTCACGACTAGATTGTTCTCTGGCAATTGACAATTCTTGCTCAACAACAGCAGGTGCTACATCATCTTTATCAACAGCAATAGGATTTAATGCTGCAATTTGCATAGCCACATCCTTACCTGCCGTAATAACTTGTTCCCCCCTTGCACCTTCCAACCCAACCAAAACCGCTAGCTTATTTCCTGTATGTATATAAGACACCACTACCTCGCTATCTAGCGTTTCATACGCAGTTAAAGTTATATTTTCACCCATTTTACCCACTATTTCTGTAATATATTCTTGAACGGTAAGCCCGTTTATATCCAACTGTCTCAGAGCTTCTAGGTCAGTTGGGCATTGCGATAAGGCAGTTGCTAAGATGTGCTGTGCAATTTTTCTAAATGTCTCGTTTTTGGCAACAAAATCCGTTTCACAACTTAAAGCTATGATCGCTCCATAATCAGAAGTTTTATTTACTTCGGCCAAAGCTAACCCTTCCGTTGTATCCATTCCAGCGCGAGCAGCCGCTATTTTTTGCCCTTTTTTTCTAAGCAATTCAATAGCCTTATCGATGTCCCCTTGTGCCTCGGTAAGTGCCTTTTTACAATCCATCATACCGGCACCTGTTAGTTGCCTTAACTTATTGATATCTTGTGCGGTGATACCCATCATATTGGTCTCCTTATTATTTTTTATGAAATATTCGATATTTATATCAAAAGCTATGTTGGTAGAAGCTGTATTCTAACAACAATAACCTATTAGACTTCTTCCAAACCCGTCGCCTTGAGTTCCCTGGGTTCGTCAGTAATTTGTTCAAAATCCTCATTTACTGCAGTAAACTCCGGTTTCTCACAAATTCCTTCCTGCCCAGAGAACCCAATTCTTGGTTTCGGAAGAAGTCTATTCACGTGCTGCTTGTAGGTTTTCCTTGGATGAAGGTGTCTTTAGAGCAGTTGCCTTCGTACTCGCAGATTGATTATTAGCTGAAGTATTTCCAGAAAAAGTCGATTTAACAGGACTACCTGTGGTTCTCTTTTTCGTTCTACTAGACCGAGATGCGCCCATCCCATCTGCTTTAATTAGCACATTTTCTTTCACTCTATTTCTTTTAAACTTTTCTGTTGGTTCCGAAGGTTTATTTTTAGAAGCTTTAGAAGCTATTTCATAAACATCTTCCTCTTCTTCCAAATCATCTTCATCATACATGACTTTTTCTGCACCTCTAACTCTTAGACCTTTGTTTTCTTCTGCTTCAGCACCTTCTTTTTCTTGAGCTTCTGAAGCTTTATCTTCTTGTCGCATAGCCAACCCAGCTTCTATCGCTTTACCTATAGCCTGCATTAAAATGCTAATAGCTGGAGTCGCATCATCGTTACTAGGAATAGGATAATCAACCAAATTGGGATCTACATTCGTATCGGTAAGCGCTATCACAGGTATACCTAGTTTATTAGCTTCCTTAACAGCAATACTTTCTTTCATGATATCAACCACAACCAAAGCCCCTGGTAATTTAGTTAAATCTAAAATACCACCAAGGATGCGATCCAAATTGGCCTTGTCACGAGCTATCATCAACTGTTCTTTTTTGGCCATATTTTTATAAGACGCACTTTTCATCATGCGATCCATGGAAGTTAGTTTTTTGATGAGCCTCCGAATGGTAATGAAATTAGTTAGCGTTCCACCAAGCCATCTTTCAGTCATATACGGCATATTGAGCGATTTGGCAGTTTGTGCTACTAGTTCTTTTGCTTGTTTTTTGGTAGCCACAAATAAGATTTTTTTACCAGCACGTGCAATCGACTGTAAAGTATCTGTCGCTTCTTGAAGTTGCAACAGTGTCTTATTAAGGTCTATAATGTGTATTCCACGGCTTTCCATGAAGATAAAAGGCGCCATATTAGGATTCCATTTTCTAGATAAATGGCCTAGATGTACGCCAGCATTAAGTAAATCTTTCTGATTAAGTGTGATCATGTACGGATATAGATATTCAATATTATTTTTAACGTTTACTGAATTGGAAGCTCTTTCTGGCTTTTTTATGCCCATATTTCTTTCGTTCTACCATTCTGGAGTCTCTGGTAAGAAATCCTTCCTTCTTTAACATAGGGCGAAAACTAGGATCCAATTTACACAAAATGCGTGCAATACCTAAGCGAATGGCTTCTGCCTGTCCTCTAAACCCTCCTCCTTTAACATTAATCTTGATGTCATATTGTCCTGTTACTCCAACCTGCTCAAGCGGTTGTTTTACCAATGCAGTTATTGACTCAGAAGGAAAATATTTTTCCAAAGAAGTTCCATTAACAGTTATATTGCCTTCTCCGGCAGTAAGATAATTTCTGGCAATAGAGGTTTTACGTCTGCCTACAGCATTAATGATTTCCATGAATTTAATAAGTTAGCTTGATTTCTATGGGTTGTTGGGCAGTATGTGCATGGTCTTGACCAGCATATACGAACAAGTTGTGAAATAACCTACGACCAATTCTATTTTTAGGTAACATACCTTTTACAGCATGTTCTATAATCCGCGTAGGAAATTCCTCTTTCATTTGACGAGGATTGGTATTCCGCTGTCCACCTGGATAACCAGTATGGGATATATATTGCTTATCATCCCATTTCTTACCTGTTAAATGAATTTTTTCTGCATTAATAACCACCACGTTGTCTCCACAATCTACATGAGGAGTGAAATAAGGCTTATTTTTGCCACGTATGATAGCAGCTACTTGACTGGCTAACCTACCCAAGGTTTGACCTTTGGCATCAATAAGAACCCAAGCTTTTTCAATGGCCTGTTTATTAATTGATTGTGTTTTATAACTTAATGTATCCACTTTTTATCTATCGGCTATTTTATTTTGGCATCTAATCCAGATATTATCTCTTCTTTGATAAAATACCTGACTGCCAAATTTAACTAATTTATCTAATTTATCAAGCAATTTTACTATATTATACTTATCCCAAAACTTCCAACCATCTCATTCAAGCAAATAACCCTTGATTATAATCTTATTAAGGTTACGAAGTTATGTGCTTTTATTTGGAAATGCAACATCAACTAGATTAGCTCCCAGTATATTTAGTTAAT
>MKUM01000071.1:0-14144 GCA_001897825.1 Candidatus Amoebophilus sp. 36-38 | reverse complement strand
TAAATTGGGTTGGGTGAAAATTTTAGCTCTTTTCTATATAGCGGAGATTTTTTTGGATACTTTTTGCATGGCTGGCAAAAAGTATCTCTCCGAAGGAAAAACCCTGGAGCTTACATAGTTTACACTTTTTACCAAGCTTAAAAAAGTCGTTCTTAAGGGTCAACTATTTAGCGTTCTTTCAAAACCAAGAATTGAGTTCTCTAGGCAGGAAAGAATTTATGAGAAGCCGGAGTTTATTGCAGTAAATAATGCCACTCCTGCGTAGGCAAGAGGAAGATTGAGGTGTCAGGGCTGGAGCCCTGACTCGCACTTACTGACGAACCTAGAGGACTCAAGGCGACGGTTTTGAAAGAACTCTATTCTTCTTTACGTTATTTATATTGAAGAATAAATGTTATCTTACCCGTAGAAGTGGGTGCATACCCCATGTTCATGTTTGTTTTACTGAAAGTTAGCTTAGCTACTTCATCTTTATATAGTTGCTCTACCAAGGGGCTAACTGTTTTTTCTAACGTCTTTATAGCTATAATTTCTCCAGAATCGTCAATGGTAATTTCAAACACAATTCTACCAACTTCATTGGTGTTATCCTGTGGATGCGGGACAGAATCCCAAGTCCAGCCTATAAGCTCTAGAGAAGCACCTGTTTTTTTATCTTCTGTAGCCTTATAAAGTCCTCGATCATCAATAAGCGGTTGTTCTTGTTTTAACTCAGCTTCTTTAACACTATTTTCCTGTTCAAGTTCTTTAAGATCTGGGGTTTGAGTAACTTCTTCGAGCGGAACCGCATCTCCAGAAATAGTTTGCTCCATAACAGGTTTATCTGTTGCTGTAAGCGTAGGAGTTTCTACTTGCTCGGCTGAATGGTCTTGTTTAGGCTGAGCTAATACCTCACGAAAGGCTTGTAAGTCTAGCTCTATTTTATAAGGGGTACTGGCGCTTCTGGAACCATGATAGAGAGGTAGATAATAGGCCCCTAAGAGCAGCAATCCATGAATAGCCAATGATAGGATAATAGCTAAGCTATCGGTTACGTTTTCTTTTTTGCGATATTTCATTATCAGTCAGGTCTAGTAGCCACAGACACTTGTGCATGTAGTGAATTAGCTATATCAACGACTTGAATCATATGTTGGATAGGTACAGACCTATCTACTTGTAAAAGAACCAGGTTAGATTTTTGGGAGATTTTTTGTTGTAATATGGTTCCAAGTTCTTCATATCTTACAGGCTCATTATCTACATAATAATCAAGTTTTGAGGTAATAGTTACTTGAACTTGTGGAGTAACGATATTAGCACTGTGGCTAGCTGGTAGATCTATAGCTAATCCTATAGGAGTTACAAAAGAAACAGTTAGCATAAAAAATATGAGCAATAAAAAAATAATGTCAGTCATGGAAGCCATGCTGAATTGGGTTTCTATTTTATGCTTAATTCTAAGCTTCATTAGCCTGATTAATATGTTCTAGTTTATAAGATTCTTGTACAATCTCTATGAGTTGGCTAGCTGTTTGCTCTATCTTGTAACTAGCTTTTTCTACCTTGTTAACGATATATTTATAGCTTATATCGGCAATAATACCTACTATCAACCCTGCTGCTGTTGTAATCATAGCTTCATAAATACCTCCTGCTAATAGTTGGGGAGTTACGGGATTAGTTGTCTGAGCCATTGCCATAAACGCTTGAATCATACCTAAAACTGTCCCCAAAAACCCTAACATAGGTGCGATACCTGCTATAGAAGCTAATAGAGACAAATTCTTTTCTAACTTATGTATTTCAGCTTGGCCTGCCACTTCCATCGATTTTTCTAAGTTACCAGGCTCATGAGGCAAGTTTTCTAACCCTGCCTTAATCACATTAGCGATTGCAGTATTTTTTTGTTCACAAAGTAACTTGGCTTCTTCTATTCCCCCTGTAAGTAGTTGATTGTAAAGATTGGTCAACCATTTTTGTGATATCCTCGCACTTCTATATAAGACGACCATCCTTTCTATCAGCGCATACAGTGTTAAAACAGAGAGCAATAAGATAGGTACCATGACCCATCCACCTTTCAGCAAAAGCTCTAAAATAGACATAAATGTAGCTTGGCTTTTTTCTAATATATCGTGCATATTATATTATTGAAATGATAAAGGAGCGTACAATATACACATACTTAAAGTTCTAATACAATCTTGGTTTAATATTTCATTACCCATACACTTTCTCCATATTCTCCTTTTAATTCTTGAGCCTTCTGATTAGCCTCTTCAAATGATTTCTCATGTGCTACCGCCACCCTCACAAAATATTTATCTTTTTCAGGCATTATAACTTTTACATGGATCGCTTTTTTTTGTACAATTTTTTGTGCATAATCCATTGCCAAGTCCATGTCAATATGACTAGCTACAATCACATAATAAAGCCCCTTGGGTGCCATGACCGTCATAATAGGAAACTCATCCTCATTGTCTGCATTTTTATGATCAAAATCACCAGCTCTAAGCTGTTCAATAAAGCTTGAAGGTTTATGCTCTGGTTTAGCAATAAAGCTGTCAGAAATCTTGTCTAACTCGTCTAATGCTGCGTCATCTGAATCAGCCCCCCCCCCACCTCCTTTTGGGGTTGTTTCCTGTGGCTTCTTAGCAAGTTTTGTATCCACATTTTCTTTTATATCGGCTGGTTTAGCTTTTGATGCCTCTGTTGCGGGTTTTGTAGCACTACCTGCCACAGCTTGATCTTCTAATTCATCTTCTTGTTCTTCTTCAGCCTGATGATTCTCTAAAGTATTAGCTAGAAAATCTTTTTGAGTCCCAGAAGATGGACGTTGAAACAACCAAAAAACAACACCTACACTTACCACCAATACGATACCAGCAATAATAAGCGTAATTTTAAGCCAACTACTGTTACCAGTAGATTCTATGGGCTTAAATTCAGCTTTGGGCAAACCAAAATCAGTATTTTTTTCGTTTTGAGGTTTATTAGTCTCTGAAGCCATAATTAATCTATAAGTTTATAAACGTGAATATACTCACTTCAAAAGTAAACATTTTTTTAATGGATTTTATCTATTTTATTTTTAAATTTTTCTATTTGTTCATGTACGCATTAATCTAATATACAACTTATAATCACAAAAATTATACTATCATACAAGTCAATTGCGGTTTATTTTAGACTTCTTGCATAACCAAGAATTTGGTTCTCTGGGCAGGAAGAAATTTGCGAGAACCCGGAGTTTACTATAGTAAATGAGGATTTTGAACAAATTTCTGACAAACCCAGGGGCCTAAAGGCGACGGTTAGGCAAGCAGTCTTTTGTAGAAGTCCTATTGGTATTATTTACTAACTCTTGATATCTAAAACAATTTATCAAATGATCATTCACAAGGCCTGCTGATTGCATATAGGCATAGATACTCGTGGTCCCTACAAATTTAAATCCTTTCTGTTTCATATCTTTGGCAATTATATCCGATAATGGAGTGTGGCTAGGTACTTCATGCTGGGCATGCCAATAGTTAACGATAGGCCGGCCCGATACAAAATCCCATATATATGCATCAAAGCTTCCATATTTCGCTTGAAGCTCTAAAAAAACACGCGCATTGTTAATGGTAGCAAGAATTTTGTTTTTATTCCGTATGATCGATGGGTCTTTATAAAGACTTTGCAAGTTCATATCCTCAAAGGAGGCTAGCTGGGATATATCAAAATCAACAAAAGCTTTCCGATAACCTTCTCTTTTAGCTAGTACCGTTCTAAAATTCAGTCCTGCCTGTGCAATCCCTAGCGAAAACAATTCAAAATGTAACTGATCCTGATGCACCGGTACCCCCCACTCCTCATCATGATATTGAATATAGAAGTCAGGTGGCTTAACCCAACTACAACGGAATTTCTCCAACATAAGCTGCTAATTAAATTAAGACTTAAATATCGCTACAAATTTTATTATTTTGTACTACCTTAGAAAATTTAGAAAATAGACTTCTTGCAAAACCAAGAATTGGGTTCTCTAGGCAGGAGAATTTGTGAGAAACCGGAGTGTGGTGTCAGGAGTTTCCTCCTGACACTCAAATGTGAGGATTTTGGTGTCAGGGCTGGAGCCCTGACATACACTTACTGACGAACTCAGGGAACTCAAGGCGACGTTTTTGCAAGAAGCCTAAATTAAGTATCTACCTTTAATATACTATGACTTATAATTTATTGCAAGGAAAAAAGGGTATCGTGTTTGGTGCTTTAGACGAACACTCGATTGCTTGGCAAGCAGCCCGCAAAATCAAAGAACACGGAGGAAATTTTGTTTTAACTAATACACCTATTGCTTTCCGACTAGGAACTATCTATCAATTAGCCGAAGAATGTGATGCAAAAGTAATCCCTGCCGATGCCACTAGTATAGACGATTTAAAAAATTTATTTCACAAAGCTACAGAGATTCTAGGAGGCAAAATCGACTTTATACTTCATTCAATAGGTATGAGCCCCAATGTAAGGAAACAAATGTCTTATGGCAATCTGAATTATGAGTGGTTTCTCAAGACTTTAGATGTATCCGCTTTATCTTTTCACAAAATTTTACAAACTGCAGAACAACTAGATGTCATGAATGAATGGGGATCTATTGTAGCCCTTTCTTACATTGCTGCGCAAAGAACCTTCCCAGACTACTCAGACATGGCAGAAGCCAAGGCTATGCTAGAGTCTATTGCTCGAAGTTATGGCTATCGGTTTGCCAAACATAAAAAAGTACGAGTTAATACCATTTCTCAATCTCCTACACTTACTACTGCTGGTAGCGGCGTACCCGGATTTGACAAATTTTATACGTATGCACAACGTATGTCTCCGCTGGGTAATGCAACTGCCGAAGATTGTGCCAACTACATCGTATTGATGTTTTCTGACTTAAGTAGAATGGTAACGATGCAAAACCTAATGCATGATGGTGGATTCTCGAGCGTGGGCATTACAGAAGAAATTATTGAAGCTTTGTAAAACACTTTCTATAGGCGCCGGAGGAACTAACACCACTTTGAGGGAATGTCAGGGCTGAGCCCTGACATTCCAATAAGGCTACTCGCCTAGATAGTTGACCCTTAAGAACTCCAAGAATTCTTTAAAATATTCTAAAATAGACCCTTTTAGGCTATAAGGCATCTAAAAAATTTGCAAGAAAATATGGATCTAGCTCAAAAAATCTTGCAAAAATATTTAAACCCGCCTTACAGAAAAGAGCGTTAAAAATTTGCAGGGTGGCCGGCTTGGCAGGAGAAACAAAGGGAAGCAGGGTACGGCATTTTCCTCCTGACAAGATGATAAGCACTTTCCAACTGATGATCGGCAGGGAAAGAATAAAAAGTGCTTATACTAATTGGGTTGGGTAAAAATTTTAGCTCTTTTCTGTATAGCAGTGATTTTTTTGGTTACTTTTTGTATGGTAGACAAAAAGTAACCCTCCGGAGGAAAAACTCGAATTTTACCTCATTGATACTTCCCACCAACTTAAAAAGTTTCAATTCTTACTTCTTAAGGTTCAACTAGATACTTTCCACAAATCAATCATTCTCTAAAAAATTATTAGACTTCTTTCAAAACCAAGAATTGGGTTCTCTGGGCAGGAAGGAGTTTGCGAGAAACCGAAGTTTACTTTAGTAAATGAGGATTTTGAGCAAATTACTGACGAACCTAGGGAACTCAAGGCGACGATTTTGAAAGAAGTCTATTTTTTCTTCTATACCCGTACTTGCACTTTCAGCAAAAATATTCTAGCTTGTTTAACTGTTAATATTACGTTGATTTTGAAACAGAATTAAAACAGAATAGATGATACATTTCTATAGTAAGCGCATTATTGCTTGCATATTGTTGTTCAGTCATAGCTTGATGAGCTGTTTGAATACGCCTGCACCTGCTGGAACTACCAAAGAAAATCTAGCTCGTATAGCACAAAAAGCAAATAAGAAATATCTAACTGATGAACAGGAAAGACACTCTCATCAAGCCCATACACTTACATGTACTACTGCAGATGGACAACGAATAGTTTTTAAATATGCACAAAGTTCTTGGCAAGCTCAGATCTTATACGATAAGTTTGAAGATGATGGCAGCCCGTCTAACAACATATCAGTAATTTTCGAGCTTGGCTATCAACTCACCGATATATCTACCGATGATTTACACCAACAAAAACAACTGGTACACCTCATACCCAGTACGACAAATCTAGATGAGATAGCTTACGTATACATAGGTAGAGAGCCTACAACCTTCAACTATAAAGATAAGCAACGCTCCTACCCTACTACCCTGCAACAAACGGATACCAATAATAAAACAGACAAAAAATCGAGATCTACTATCCACCAATCTCTTAAACAGAATCTATCAACAGAAACAATTTCTGTAGCTAAGAAGCATTACCTAAGACTACCTTCTAATAGGCAGTCCCTTCTACAACAAGAGGAAGAAACAGCAGCTAGGTCAAGAAAGTCGATTAGCACGGTAAGACAACAAAGCACCATCAAAGAAACTCAACAAGCTGCAAAAGACCAACGCATACCAGCTAATCAACCGGAAGAAGCAATAAGTCCATTTGAAAAAGAGCCCATAGAGCAAGAAACAGAACTTCCACTTAGTCAAGCATTATCACTTTTAAAATTCGATGCAGAAGCTACAGAAATTGAGCAGTCGCCCATTTTTATAGCAAAAGGGGGACATCGTGTACAATTCACTGATGACGCTTGCCAAGAAGCAATCGTACATGAAAATGTACCGCTACCACTCAGTAGACCTCCTTTGAAGCTGCGGGTTATAACAGAAGAACCAAATCTGCATCTACAAGATCTGCTAGCTCATAGTGAAGCATGGCATAAAAACTATATACATATAGTCTTTCCTGAGCATAGTCCTGATGGTCAAGGATATGTTTACGTAGGTAACCTGGGTGTGCGGGGCGGGGGGAATGATGTTAGTGTAGATAGGTATACAACTTGTAATGAATGTGGAAACAAAGCCCGTGTTATTAAGAATGTTACTACTGACAAAGTCCTATGGATTAAGCTTGGTACTTTCTACTATAACTGTGAATACTGTGCACAACGTACAAGAGAAAGAGAGCGACGCGAGCATGAAGCACGTTCAAGAAGGGAGCAACAGGAAATTAGGGAAGAACAGGAAAGACGAGAACAAGAACGTAGACGTTTAGAAGAAGAACATAGAAAACAAGCAGAAGAAATAGCTCGACGTAAGCGAGAAGAGGCTTTACGCCAAGAAGAAGAGGAACGTAAACAGCGTAAGTGGGAAGAAGAAGCAAGAAAGACTTTAGAGAAACTAGAAAGAGAAATAGAGGAAGGAACTAGAAAAGTAGAAAATTTAGAAAAGGAACATCAGCAACAACAAAGAAAAACAGCTCAGGTAGACCAAAACTTAGCAGAACTACAAAAAATTAATTTAAAGTCAGTTGATTTATCAAAAAAATTGGCGCAAGCATGTGAAAACAACCAGCACTTAGAAGAGGATTTAATAGCTAAACAGCAACATAAAAAAGAGCTGTATGAACGTATCAGAAAAGCACATGTGGGTACAGAAAATTTATCAGAAAACAATGACCAAGAAGGTGTAAAAAAGTTTGCTGAGAAACGAAATCAAGCACAAAATCAAGCTAGAGAAACTCACGAAGCTTCCAGAAAAAGAGAGCGACAACTAGAAGAATTAGCAGGAAAACTAAGAGAGCTTAGAAAAAAGCTGGAACCATCTTCAGAAGAATTAAAAGCCAAGGAGAACTTAAACGCTAGATCGCACAGGACACATAGTAATACGGTAAATAGAAACAATAAAAGTTTCTTCTTAGAGTATGAATCTACTTTAAAGCAATATAAAGCAACTTTAGATCGGTATGAAGCCTCTCTTCTAGGACGTAGCAGAGGAATCGAAAAAGATATAAAAACCAGAGAAGAGATTGAACAGACTTTCCAGACCATGCGCAAGGTCTTAGAAAAAGAACAAGCTCTCCTTCAAGAATATCTTGCAGACTCAGAAGACCTACAAAACGACTTAGAAGAAGGAATCAAAAAAGAAACAGCCCGACAGGAAGTCCTTCTTGAACTAGAAAAAGGGCTTGAGCAATTGCAGCAGGCCACTAAAAACACTTCAAAACTAGAAGAGCAACTAGCGCAAACTCAAGCTAAAAATGAACAAACTAAAGAGCTAGTAAAGGAAGTAGAAAAAGTTTGTCAAGAAAATCAGCATATAGAAGAAGAACTAGCAGCTTCCTACCATGACAATGACGAGCTAATTAAAAATATTCGGGAAATCTATGGCTTACAAGAAGACATTGGAAATCATTTTGCAGAAGCTCAACAAAATATACTAAAAGCAACAGCAATAAGAGAAGAAGCAGCACATGTACAATCCAGCGTAAAAGACGCTATTAAAGAAAGAGAGAAGCAGATAGAACAGTTAAAAGCAAATATTAAGCAAATACAAGAATCAGAAGCTAAAAAACGTGCCACATTATTAACAAAACAAAAAGAAGATAAGTCAGATGATACAACAGCAAAAAGAGAAGAAATAATACATGACATCCAAGATCTAGAAAAGCAGCTGGAGCAAGAGCAGCAGAACTTAGAAGAGCAATATGCAGATCTAAAATCCATCCAACACAATTTAAAGGAACAGCTTCAACAAGAAGAAGCACGTAGAGAAGCACTTGTAGAATTAGAAAGAAAGCTCAAGAGAAATAAAGAAGTAGGAGATGAAATAGAAGCAATCATCAAAGAAGCTTGGGAAGAATCGTTAGCCAGCGCCAGCGCCTCAGACGAACAGTTGGAAGCTTATATAAATAGACTCCGAGCAGAGGAAAAACTTTTAAAAGAACGCGGGATGTCTGAGCAGGCATTGGAGGAACTAACTAGACATGTAGCTTTAGCAGAAAAGAAATTAAAGGAAGCGCAAATAGAAAAGATCAAGCAAGAACAAGAAGCCTATCGAAAAGAAGCGGAAGAGTTAAGAAATGCTTATGATTCTAGAAAAGCCCAGCTAGAAAAAGAACTAAAAGACCTAGAGGAAAAAGAAGCCGCTGAACAAGCGGATTATGAGAAAAAAATGGCCGAGTGGGAAGCTAATAATCGTAAAAAATCAGAAGAAGAAGCCCAACGGTTGGAGCAATTGAGGCGAGAAGCAGAGGAAGCACGTAGAGCCGTTGAAGAAGGTAAACGCGAACTAGAACGTCAAGCAGCAGAAGCTGCCAGGCAGGAGGAAAATAACAAGCCCTGGTGGAAAAAAGCTTTGGATAAGACTAAAACTGTAGGTAAAGCTGTATGGGATGGAGCCAAATGGGTAGGTAATAAGATTGTAGATGGCTGTAAAGCAGTTGGTAAAGGTACTGTACGATTAGTTAAAAACGCTTGGGAC
This sequence comes from Candidatus Amoebophilus sp. 36-38, assembly GCA_001897825.1. Lineage (GTDB taxonomy): Bacteria > Bacteroidota > Bacteroidia > Cytophagales > Amoebophilaceae > Amoebophilus. The sequence continues at coordinate 4,724 of MKUM01000071.1, read as the reverse complement.
CGAATTAAAGATACAGCTAGTGATGCTTGGGACTTGATTAAAAAAACAGCCAACAAAATTTGGGAAGGGCTTAAAAAAGTAGGCAAATGGGTCTGGGACAACAAATGGAAAATACTTAAATATATAGCTATAGGAGCTATAGTAATTTTAGTAATATGGTTAGCTGGGTCAATTATAGCAGGATATTTATCAGTAGCTGGTATAGGTAGTGGAGGAGGTATATTAGGCTGGTTAACAACTACTACCCTAGGAAAATTTATATTGGGGGGAACATTGGTAGGAACAATAGGATTTATAAGAGGTTTTCTAGGATCGAATACAGAACGAATTAATAATTTTATTAATCGTCGTGGTTGGAAAACAAATGCTGAGCTGCGAGATAATGAAAAAACTACTAGAAGACAACAAGAAACTCACGAAAAAGAAGAAGCTGAAAGGAAAGCCCAAGAAGAAGCTCAGAAAGAGGAAGCTATAAGGCAGCAAGAAGCTCGTAAAAAAGAGGAAGCTGAGAGGAAAGCCAAAGAACAAGCACAGAGAGAGGAAGCTAGAAGACAACAAGAAGTTCGCGAAAAAGAAGAGGGTAAAAGGAAAGAGAAAGAGAAAGAGAAAGAACAGTATATTCATGAAGAATCCAATGCTGATTCAAACGAAGAAACAGAAGAAAAGTCATCTAATTCTTCGACCGATGGTATAAATAATTTATTTCAAAACCTTTTTAAAAACCTTAAAGATAGCCTTAAACAATCCGGATCTGAACAAAAAAAAGAAAATGCCAAAATAGCTCAAGTAGAAGGCTATGCAAAACAAGCTCAACAAATTCTAGAAGAATACCAGCGAACAGGACCTACACCAGAATTACAAAAACAGGCCCAAGAACTACATAAAGAAGTTGAAGAACTTCTTCAACAAGAAAAGATTGGCCAGGAAGTGCTTACTAAACTATCACAGAGTTCTGACAATTCTCCTGAGCTACAAAAAAATTTAGATCAGCGCTTAGAAGAGATAGCACAAAATATAAGAAAATTAGAAAAAGCACGGGATAATCTAACTGAACAGCCTGACTTACTTTCCAAAGAGGACCTAAAATCAGAAGATTCCAGTCAAGAAGAAGCAAAGTACGAAGATCTGGCTAAACATTTTAACAATCCTATTGATGCGGCGGAATTAGCCGACAACGGGCAACAAGCGGTCCAAGATCTATTGAAACAGTTATCTACCCAAGGGAAAGAAGCTCTTAAAAGCCAAGCCGAAGATCTACGTGAGGCTCTTGGAAGCCTCATGAAAAATATGCAATCGCAGCATAAATACCTATATGATTTATACAATGATACAGATGTAAACGATGCAATCAGCTATATAAGGGATCTTGAAAGCTTAGAGAAAAGCATGAAAAATACCCAGGCCAATTTAGAGCAACTCTGTGAAGCTTTTAATCTAGATAAGCCTGACCTCACGCCTCAGCCTCCAATTAGCAAGGAAGCGTTGAAAAAAGCTTTTAATATGGTATTGGATACAACTGTACCAGGTAGTGATTTGATAAAAGTATTACTAGGCACAATCGATAAGCCACAAAACTTGGAAGAATGCTTAAAACTAGCAGCATCAACAGTATTAGATTTTATACCAGGTGGAAAAGCTATGAAGCTTTTCAAAAGTGCGGCAGTTAAGCTCGGTATCAAGAAGGTTGAGAAACAGCTGCTCAAAGAGGCGAAGAAGGCAGCACACAGAATAGGTAGAATGCTTATTCTGGCTAAAAAGTTAAAATTGAATATTAATAGCCCTGTCGCAAAACAATTACTAGATAATCTAGATATGACCGTAGAAGTCTTTGTTTCAAAATTTAGGAAATCTTCAATCAAAGAAGTATTACCAGGGGAGTTTTTAAATATGACTATTGAAGAAGCGCTAAAAAGCGGTAATACGACAGTAAGGAAATTGTTAATGCAAGGTAGATTTATTAAATGAAAATGAGATTTAAAGATAGAAGTATAATCCAGTTGCTAGAAAAGCTTAAAGTCCAACTAGAATTTGAAAATTTATCCATAGTAGATTATTGGGAAGCTGATACATGTGCAATTGGCCTAAAAAAAGACAATAAATTAGTGTATATTTCTACATATAATGGGGTAATAAATAATAAAGAAGAGTATGACTATGATTTGGAAATATTTGATAATTTAAAATATGATAATAGTAAAACAATAGAATTAGGTAGAAATGTAACTAGGTCTAAACTTATTCAAGTAATTAAACGATACTTTAATCATTAGGTTGTTGCTAAAAACACTCTTTATGGCACAAGTGTTTTTCTCCCCCCAACCTGGCGCAGAAGTTCTTCTTCCGTGCCAGGGTAAAATAGAACTAGAGAAAAAGCACGGAACTAAGTTCCCACATGCTGGCGCACGCGCTTCATGTATGTCATATGCTTTTATTTAAATGTGATTTACAGTTAAGGATATAACAATAAAAATAACCCAGTAAGATTGATACAATAACAATAAGACTACCAAATGTCTATCGAATAAACTCATTGCAGTAATCTAAGTTATTATATATTTGCAAATGGCAATCTATCAACAAAAATTATAAATTAGATAAGCATAAACTAAGGTAGATAGTGTATGAAGAAAAACTTATTATTAATCAATCTTTTATTATTAGCTCTCGGAAATACCATGTATGCAAAGCAACCTACCACTTTATCGCGCAAGTGTTTTTCACTTGTGCGACTGAAGAAAGAATGAAAGAGCAAAATGAGTAGAAAATACAAATTTTTTGTATCTACTGCTATCGTGTAAAAGTGAGATCGATTTATAATAACATTACAATTTGAGTTGTTCGGGATCGACACAAGTGAAAAACACTTGCGCCATAAGGGGCATTACAGAAGAAATTATTGAGAATTTATAGTTTGGCTAGATAAATCTTAAGGTAGTGGCGGTCATGGCGCATAATTTTTAGAGTTTCGTAGAAAATCCATGTCCCCATTTATCTCAATAATTTTCTTATTTCTTCAGCCTTAGCTAAACTTAGAGCAGTTCTCCCATATCTATTCTTCATAGTCTTTACAGCTCCTTGTTCTATTAGTTTGATTATTATTTTACTGTGTCCTTTCCTACTAGCCAGATGTAAAGGTGTATTGCCTTCATCATTCTGTATATTTAACTGAGCTCCTTGTTCTATCAACTTTAAAGTTGTATCGATATAGCCAAATTCAATAGCCAGATGTAAGGGTGTATTCCCTTCATTATTCTGTGTATCAACCTTAGCCCCTTTTTCTATCAATTTTAAAGCTAATTGGGTGTGCCCATATTTAGCAGCTAAATGTAAAGGTGTATTACCTTTTTCATCTGTTATGCTTACATCAGCTCCTTTTTCAATTAATTTCTCAACTACTTCTATTTGATTAGGGAAAACAGAGCAAACAGCTAAGGCTAGTGGCGTATGGCCAAAAACGCTCTTTGCGTCCACCTCTGCTCCTTGTTCTATTAATTTCAAAGTTGCTGCAGTATTTCCTCTCACAGCAGCCCAATGTAAGGGAGTAAAACCAGACTCATCCATTGCATTTAGCTGTCCTCCCCATTCTATTATTGCATCCAGGATAGCTATATTTCCTAACTGTGCAGCTTGATGTAAAGCTGTTAAATTTCTACCTTTCCTAGAAGGATCTATTTCATTAATATCTATTTGCTCGTATTTTTGTAGCTTTTTGAGCACATCCGCCAAAAAAGTTTCGCCCCCGCTCTTAGCAATTTTAATCATCTCATCTGTAATCGGACTTTTTTCCCAGCTTATAACTACTGTCTGAATCTTACTTTTTAAATTATTATGGTATAATTCCATAGTTATGATAACCCTGACAACTTGAGTTGTTGATTGTATTATAAATGGCAAAAAAAGTGTTGGATCATTTTGCTTGAGGCATTGATGCATAGTAAAGTGTGTTAGAGATTCTTCTATGCCTCTTGTAGTTTGGCTAATACCCTGTGCATCTATATAACTCAGTTCACTTCCCGAACCTTCCTCTTGTAGAGTGATTTTTAGCTTATAACAACTCAGATCAACGGAGGATTCTACATTATTTATCAAAAACAGTTTAAAAATTTTATCACTGCCCTTTAAGGCTTGTTTATCGCTAATAAGCTTCAAATAGATTACATTTTCATCTTTTTTGTCCGTAACATTTTTACCTTTTTCTTCGTCGACTCTATCAAATTTCTTTTTTCCACTTACTTTGTTTGGTTTACACTTACAGCCTACTATAGCCATTAATAACAATATTTTTATCAGGTGGTAGCACATGCAGAAGTATTTTTTAAACTTTGAATAGTAAACCAGAATATGGACTTGTGTAAGATAATTAGTTTACATTAAAAATATTAGGAATTTATGAAAAGAATATCATCTAAACCTGGTGCAATACCCATACTGTCTCGTCCTAAAAAACCCCCCATGTTTGATAAATCAAACCCCACAGCTAGCACACACGTCCTCGCATGTGCCTTAGTTATAGCATGGAGGATTGTTTACGTACATGATAATCTAGTCAAAGTTAGTTTTATAACTTTGGTATAACGTGGAAATATTCAAGCATTAATAACTATGCTACTGGAGATACTGATCTTGTAGAATTAACTTTCTTGTGGTAGACATGGCACACGCGAGGACGCGTGTCTTACTATTACCCACAAATAATCTTGGGTGCTAACAATTGAAGCGAAGCT
>MKUM01000070.1:10326-11277 GCA_001897825.1 Candidatus Amoebophilus sp. 36-38 | reverse complement strand
ATAATGGAAGAGGAGTAGAAAAAGATGAACGGAAAGCTGTAGAATACTATCAAAAAGCAGCCGATCAAGATAATGTAACTGGACAAAATAATCTAGGCTTTATGTATGAAAATGGCTTAGGAATAGCCCAGGATTATCAAGAAGCAGTAAAATGGTTTCAAAAAGCAGCTAACAAAGGTAATGAATATGGGAAAGCTAATTTAGGACGCATGTATTATAGTGGAACAGGTATTGAAAAGAATATCTTGGAAGCAAGCAAACTATTTGAGCAAGTTATTACTTATTTTCAAAAAGAGGCTAAACAAGAAGGCAAGCTAGGAGCACATTTTATTCTTGGGTGGTTGTATCAGTATGGTCAAGGAGTAGAGCAGAATCATCAAGAGTCTATTAGGTGGTATCAAAAAGCAGCTGATCAAGGATATGTAATGGCACAATATAATTTGGGAAGGATGTACGGAAATGGAAGAGGAGTAGATAAAGATGAGCGAAAAGCAGTAGAATACTATCAAAAAGCAGCTGATCAAGGATATGCATATGCACAAAATAATCTAGGTTTGATGTATGAAAATGGAAGAGGAGTAGATAAAGATGAACGGAAAGCAATAGAATACTATCAAAAAGCAGCTGATCAAGGAGATGCAATCGCACAATATAATTTGGGAAGGTTGTATGTAGAAGGGTATCAAAAAGCAGCTGATCAAGGAAATGCAATCGCACAATATAATTTGGGAAGGTTGTATAAGGAAGTTAAAAATTATCAAGAAGCATTAAAATGGTATATTAAATCCGCTGATCAAGGATATGCAGCTGCACAATATAATCTAGGCTGGATGTATGGAAATGGAATAGGAGTAGATAAAGATGAACAAAAGGCAATAGAATGGTATCAAAAATCCGCTGATCAAGGATATGCAGCTGCACAATTTAATATGGGTGTAAGGTATGGAAATG
>MKUM01000070.1:0-10305 GCA_001897825.1 Candidatus Amoebophilus sp. 36-38 | reverse complement strand
GAATAGGAATAGCAAAGGATGAACAAAAGGCAGTAGAATGGTTTCAAAAAGCAGCTGATCAAGGATATGCAGTTGCACAATTTAATATGGGTATGGGGTATGCAAATGGAAGAGGAGTAGATAAAGATGAACGGAAAGCAGTAGAATGGTTTCAAAAAGCAGCTGATCAAGGATATGCAGCTGCACAAAATAATCTAGGCTGGATGTATGGAAATGGAATAGGAGTAGATAAAGATGAACAAAAAGCAGTAGAATACTATCAAAAAGCAGCTGATCAAGGAGATGCAACTGCACAAGTTAATCTAGGCGGGATGTATGCAAATGGAAGAGGCGTAGATAAAGATGAACGCAAGGCAGTAGAATGGTATCAAAAAGCAGCTGATCAAGGAGATGCAACTGCACAATACAATTTAGGCTGGAGGTATGCAAATGGAAGAGGCGTAGCAAAGGATGATTATAAGGCAGTAGAATGGTATCAAAAAGCAGCTGATCAAGGATATGCAGCTGCACAATATAATCTAGGCATAAGGTATGAAAATGGAAGGGGGATAGAGCAGGATGAACGCAAGGCAGTAACATGGTATCAAAAAGCCGCAGATCAAGGACATGTAGCTGCACAATATAATTTGGGAAGAATGTATGCAAATGAAAGAGGCGTAGCAAAGGATGAACAAAAGGCAGTAGAATGGTATCAAAAAGCTGCTCATCAAGGACATGCAGCTGCACAATATGCTCTGGGCTGGATGTATGCAAATGGAAAAGGCATAGCAAAGGACGATTATAAGGCAGTAGAATGGTATCAAAAAGCTGCTGATCAAGGACATGCAAATGCACAAAATACTCTGGGCTGGATGTATGCTAATGGTAAAGGAATAAGCCATAATTATCGAAAAGCAGTAGAATGGTATCAAAAAGCAGCTGCACAAGGGGATGTAGCTGCACAATCTAATCTGGGAAGGATGTATGAACATGGAAGAGGCGTAGCAAAGGATGATTATAAGGCAGTAGAATGGTATCAAAAAGCAGCTGATCAAGGATATGCAATGGCACAATATAATTTAGGAAGGATGTATAAGAAAGTTAAAAATTATCAAGAAGCATTAAAATGGTATCAAAAAGCAGCTGATCAAGGAGATGCAACTGCACAAGTTGAGCTAGGTTTTATGTATGAATATGGACAAGACCAAGGAGTGTCTCAGAATTATCAAGAAGCATTAAAATGGTATCAGAAAGCAGCTGCACAAGGGGATGCAGCTGCACAATCTAACCTGGGAAGGATGTATGAAGATGGAAGAGGCGTATCTCAGAATTACCAAGAAGCATTAAAATGGTATATTAAATCGGCTAATCAAGGATATTGGGAGGCTGCTGGCAAACCTGGGCATTTAGCTTTAAAAGGAAATAGGTTTGCACAGGAGTGGATAATACAAGAAGCAGGAAAAGGGAATAAAACAGCTCAATATACCCTCTGTGAGATGTATATACGAGGAGTAGGAGTGGAACAGGATGTAGATAAAGGAGCTGAATGTTATATTAAAGCTGCCAAACAAGGAAGTGAGGATAATGTGGACATTTTTGATGAGTTACTTAGCAAGATAGCTTTAGTAGGCGGTGAATTTGTTCAGCAATGGGCAATAGCAGAAGCAGAGAAAGGACATAAAACCGCCCAGTATATCCTTGGCCGGATGTATGAACAAGGGGAAGGCGTTGAAAAAGATGAAGATAAAGCGGCTGGATGGTATATAAAAGCAGCCAATCAGAGACAATGGAAAGCCACTAAAATCCTCAGTAAACTAGCTTTAAAGGGCAATAAATTTGCTCAGCAGTGGGCAACAGCAGGGAAAGAAGAAGGAGAAGTCCAATATACCTTGGGTCGATTGTATGAGCAAGGAATAGGGGTTAATAAAGATGAAAATAAGGCAGTGGAATGCTATTTCCGAGCGTTTAATCAAGGAAGTAGTCATGACGCTCTGATGTCTTTTTTAGCATTAAAGCGAAATAAGCTTGTTCAAGAGTGGATAATAGGAAAAGCAAAAGAAGGAAATTCTTGGACTCAATATATCCTTGGCCAAATGTATGAACAAGGCGAAGGAGTTGAAAAGGATATAGAAAAAGCAGTGGAATACTATATCCAAGCAGTTAATCGAGGATATGTGAGTCGTGATCGGAGTGCTTCTGATGCGCTTGGCGAGTTAGCTTTACAGGGCAATAGACTAGCTCAGAGGCAGATAGTAGAAAAAGCTGAAAAAGGAGATGCATGGGCTCAATATTCCCTTGGCCAAATGTATGAACAAGGCGTAGGAGTTGAAAAAGATATAGAGAGAGCAGTGGAATGCTATATCCAAGCAGTTGATCGAGGACATTGGAGTAGTAAACGGACTGCTTCTGATGCGCTTGGTGAGTTAGCTTTACAGGGCAATAGGCTAGCTCAGACGTGGATAGTAGAAAAAGCAGAAAAAGGAGTTGCGTGGACTCAATATACCCTTGGCCAAATGTATGAACAAGGCGTAGGAGTTGAAAAAGATATAGAAAAAGCAGTGGAATGCTATATTAAATCGGCTAATCAAGAACCTAGTAATGCTCAAGAAGGTAGTAATTCTTTTAAAGCTCTTAAAGGATTAATTTGGAAAGGAAATAAACTGGCCCAGAGGTGGATAATAGAAGAAGCAGATAAAGGGAATAAAACAGCTCAATATACCCTCGGTCAGATGTATGAGCAAGGCAAAGGAATTGAAAAAAATGAAGATAAAGCAGCTGAATACTATATCCAAGCAACTAATCAACAGCATCGGGATGGGCCAGAAGCCATTAGCGTTTTAGCTTTAAAAGGGAATAAGTTTGCGCAAGAGTGGATAATAAAAAAAGCAGGGGAGGAAGATATAAAAGCTCAATATATTCTCAGCCGGATGTATGAAAAAGGAATAGGAGTTGAAAAAGATGAAGAAAGAGCGTTAAAATGGCATATTAAATGGGCTAATCTAGGGGATAATGCTTCTTTCAATATTGTTAAAGAGTTTGTTTGGAAAGGAAATGAACTTGCTCAGGAATGGATGACAAAGAAGGCAGATAAAGGTGATAAAAGGGCACAATATACTCTTAAATGTATGAATTACGAGGGGGAAGGTACCTCGCAGGACTACCAAGAAGCTGTAAGTAGTGAACGAATAATTCCAGATTATCACGAAGCAGTAAAGTGGTACGAAAAGGCAGCAGAGAGAGGATATATAACTGCTCAGAATAAACCGGAGACTATGTATTCTAACTGTAAAGGAACTGGCAAAATTGGTTCATCCGATAACTCTATTTCCAATGCGATTTCTAGTGGTGTTAGCTCTCACCAAATACCCTGGTATACACCTGCAAAATGGATGGAGCTATTTCGATCCTATTGTCAAACATCCGGACTAGCAATCAACACACTAGAAGCGGAGGAATTATTAAGACTACAGTCTAAGTGCGAACGCTTAATCAAAGAGGCTGATAGCAAGACAGCTGATAAATGGTACCGTTACAGCCTAGAAGATTTGCAAGAAGACATAACAATCATATTAAAGCAACCCGAAGAGATAACTGATCATACGATTAAACACTTCAGCGCTAGATTAGAAGGAATAGAAAAAGATTTTTTGAGAGAACCTCTTTTAGAGAAGCCATCGTTCTTTGCAGGAAAGAAGAATCGAATTAAAGTTAATGGATTTGGTAACAACAATGAAGGTACTGCATTACGGCTTACTATAATGCCGTTGTTAGGAGCTGAATGTGTTCCTCTTGCTATAGGGAACTAAGGGAACGGGTACGCTTCTGGAAAACGTAAAAAATTCAGAGCAATCTTATGTGAATTACTAATAAGGATGGCAGTGTTTATAAAAGTGTGTATAAGTTTGTGGCAAGTACTTTTATCCCAGTCCTTTCTTACAACGAAACAAGTGTTTCAAACAACGTACTAGTCGTGAATGAATGAAGTAGATCGTAAAATCAAAGATTTATATCTCTCTCTTAACTACTTATTGAAAGCCTGGTTTACACTATAGTTTATCCTATTTAGGCCAGCAGTGATATTTGAGCTTATTTCAGGATATGCCAATCTAGAGGCATCTTAAACAAGAAGTTGGAGATGTTAAAGAATGCCAATACGCGGGTTGCCCCGATCCTTATATTAGGCTCTTCCTATAAATTTATTAAATTAAAGTTGTATTTTAAATCTATTGACCTATTTTTATAAGGTTCTAAATTATTTCTTAATGCTTTAAACAAATTATATGAATAAAAAATCAACAATTAGCTTAATGAATAATTTATTAGACAGGATTACTATTTCTTCCCAGGTTTGTGATGGGCAGCCGGTCATTAGAGGCATGCGTATAACGGTTAAAACCATACTAGATTACTTAGCTGCTGGGGAAGCAACAGAAAACATTCTTAAAGCTTATCCTAAGCTTGAAAAGGAAGATATACAAGCTTGTTTACAATTTGCTTCTCGTACCTTAGAGAGAAGAATCTATGCTTTTGAGTTAGCTTCTTAAGTTTTTTATGAACTTTCTAGTTGATGTTAATCTACCTAAGCACTTCAGCTTTTTTAATCACTCTAATTTCCTACATTTAGTTGATATTAATCCTTGTATGACAGATGAGGAGGTTTGGGATTATGCCTTAGAAAAAGGATACACTATTCTTACTAAAGACTCAGATTTTTATTATAAGTGTTTAAAAAATAAAGTTAGCCCTAAGATTATTCAGTTCAGGCTAGGTAACGTGACTTTAAAACAACTTCATGAATATTTTAAAGAGCATTGGGAAGAGTTAGTTAGGCAAATAGAGCAAGCCACCTTAGTATTAGCTGAGCGGGATAAATTAACCATACTAGTTTAATTTGATTATTTCTTAACAACCTATTAATGTATTCTTCTTGTTTCTTTTTTCTTTCAGAAACTTTATAGCCTGGTCTTTAGCGTAAAAAATGCCCCGGCATCAGAGTCCCTTAGGTTTGTAGAGTAAAATAAACAGTAAAAATCATATCATTGTTATAGCTAAAAAGTTATCCATATCTGATTAGCTTGGGTATGTGGGTCGGAAAGATGTGGATAACTTTTTAAAAATATAACTAACAGGCACAAGGGGCACTTTATATAACAGAGTCCAGGCTTAAAAGCCTATCGAGTGATACAATCCCCTTGTGTTTAATTACAGGTAATATTCATATAGAAATTCAGGCTTTTAAGCCTATTATTAGGGACTTGATCTCAACCTGTAACTTGTTAGTTTTTGTTTAATCATTCAACATTAAACTTATATGCAATATACACATATTGTTGGAATAGATATATCAAAAGCTACTATCGATGTGGCAGTTTGTCAGAAGGAGGCTACTGCTGTTATTCTAAACCGTCGGTTTAGTAACCGTCTCGAGGGGTATGAAGAGCTTCTAGCATGGCTTGAAAAAGCCGGAATCAAGCTTGAACAAGTACTCATATGTTTAGAAAATACGGGGTTATATCATGTCAACTTGGTAAATTTTTTATACAGTAAGAAAGGTAGCGTATGGATAGAAAATGCCGTAGAGATAAAATGGAGTACTGGCTTGGTTAGGGGTAAAAGTGATAAGGCAGATGCCCAACGGATCGGTTTATATGCGCTTAAAAACCAGGATAAAGCTAAATTATATGCAGCAGAAGATGAGTACTTAACAGAGCTATCGGATTTATTAACAGACAGAGAAAGACTTGTTAAGGCAAAAAATATGCTGCTAGGCCCTCTCAAAGAGAAGCAGGATTTAGGATTGGGAAAGCGAGCAGATCGATCAAAAGAAGGATGTAAGCAAAGTGTTGCTGCTTTAAATAAAGATATAAAGGGGATAGAGAAGCAAATAGCAGAACTTGTTAAATCATCCAAGGAGCTTAGCAAGAACTATAAGTTAATACGATCAGTGAAAGGAATAGGCATGATCACTGCTCTCTACTTAATAAAATATACTCAGAATTTTAAGCGGCTTACTAATCCCAAAAAATTAGCTAGTTACTGTGGCATAGCCCCTTTCGAGTATAGTTCTGGAACAAGTATAAGAGGTAAAAACAAAGTACATCCCATGTCCAATAAGGTTCTTAAGAAATTGCTGCATATGTGTGCATTAAGTTCGGTACCTATTCAAGAAGGTGAAATGCGAGCCTATTATGAGCGAAAGGTAGGAGAAGGCAAAAATAAGATGAGTGTACTCAATGCCATACGCAACAAACTTATTCATCGAGTATGTGCTTGTATACGGGATCAGAAGGTGTATAGTTATAAGCAAGTAGCTTAAAGAAAAGGTAAAAAATAAGGGAATAAAAAATGCTAAAATATTTGACTTTACCATAGAAATCAATCGGTAGAGGGCCCTGATGAGGTTGTAAAACACCTAAACGCATGTTTTTATTCTAGCCAGAGTTCCCTAACGAGTGATTCTGGAGATGGATAAATATTAACTTTTTCCTTTTTATTTAAAAATCATCCAAACTTTCAGTATGTTAAGCTCTAATTCTGACAAATAAGATTTACGATTACCAATACGACCTTTTCAATAGGGTATAAAGTGGCGTCAGGGCTCCTGCCCTGACACTCTAAAATTAGTTATAAAATGCGTTATTTTTTAGAGATAGCCTATCAAGGCACTCATTATCATGGTTGGCAGATACAACGGAATGCTACCACTGTGCAAGGCATTATTCAGGAGAAATTAACCCAACTATTATCAACCCAGATAGAAATCACTGGTAGTAGTAGAACGGATACAGGCGTACATGCCCAACAGCAATGGGCACACCTGGATATTCCGTTTGAGTTAAATGTAAATAAGTTACAATATAAGCTAAATCTCATATTGCCTCCGGATATCGCTATACTAGGTATGTATTCTGTAATTCCAACAGCGCATTCCCGCTTTGATGCAACCAATAGAACCTATGTATATAAGATAACTCGTACAAAAAATCCATTTTTATCTACCACCACCTATGCCTTTAGAAAAGAGCTAGATGTAGATACGATGAATGAAGCTGCAGTCATACTCAAGCTTCACAAAGATTTTGAAAGTTTTAGCAAGCTGGGTTCAGCTACTCCCCATCTTTATTTATGTGATATTTTGGAAGCAAATTGGTACACTAATTCTGAAGATCAACTTATCTTTCAGGTTACTGCTAATCGTTTTTTACGGGGTATGGTACGTGCTATCGTTGGGAATTTATTAGAAGTAGGGTTGGGAAAACTCAGTATTCAAGACTTTAAATATATCTTAGAACAAAAAGATCGTAGTTTAGGAGCTAGTTTGGTCCCTGCTTGTGGTCTTACTTTGAAACAAGTTAGCTATCCAACTAGTATATTTACAGAATTAAATAGATCTCTTCCGAAACCAAGAATTGGGTTATCTGGGCAAGAAGGAATTTGTGAGAAACCGGAGTTGTGGTGTCGGGGAGCGACTCCCGACACCACAATGGACTGTCAGGAAACTTTCCTGACAGCACAAGGCGGCGGTTTCGGAAAAAGTCTAATATAGTAGTAAGCTGATAAACCTACTGTTAATAATATATTTTATGTTTAATCCTAATAAAAAGCAAAAGAGACCTAAGTTATTTAAACGTAAGCTCCTCAGCAGGGTATATTCTTTTATAAAACCCTATCAGTTTGTTTTTTACATACTCATCTTTTTGACATTTGTCATAGGCATTCTAGAGCCTAGTAGACCCTATATGATTCAAATTGCTATCGATCGCTATGTGGCGCTAAAAGATTATGCAGGTTTGATGAAGATGCTTTTTTGGATGCTAGGGCTGCTATTGGTACAAACACTAGCTCAGTATTTACTTAGCTATCTATCAGATTGGTTGGGACAACATGTAGTTAGAGACTTACGAATAAAAATTTATGCCCATATCATTCGGCTGAATGCTACCTTTTATAACAAAACTCCACTGGGGAGGCTAGTAACACGTAATATCTCAGATACAGAGAAACTATCAGAAGTATTTAGCCAAGACCTTGCAGCGGTTTTAGCCGATTTTTTACAGTTGGTAGGTATGGCTTCTTTTATGTTCTATATAGATTGGAAGTTAGCACTTTTGAGCCTAACAACTGTACCACTATTGTTAGCGGTTACCTACATTTTCAAAGAAAAAACCAAACGTGCTTATAGAGAAGTAAATGATGTGGTTGTTAAACTAAATTCATTTATACAAAGCCGTCTTACAGGCATGAGTGTGGTACAGGTATTTAATGGAGAAGCTGCAGAGTTGGATAAATTCAAGACGCTCAACGAAGATTATAGAAAGGCAAATGATAAATCTAATAGGTATTACTCACTATACTTCCCATCGTTAGAGATTATGCGTTCTATAGGGATTAGTTTATTGATTTGGCATGGAGCTAAAGGTGTAATACAAGAAATTACTACGCTAGGAAGCCTAACGGCTTTTCTAATGTATATCAAAATGTTCTTTCGTCCAGTTTCACATTTGGCAGAGCATTTCAATACATTACAGATGGGGCTGGTAAGTAGTGGTAGGATCATGGAACTATTAGATAATAATGAATTTGTAGATAATAGTGGTAGGTATGCACCTGAACAAGTACAGGGTAGTGTCGCTTTTGAGGAGGTTTGGTTTGCATATGAAGGGCAAGATTATACACTAAAAGGAATTTCTTTTGACCTCTCAGCGAGAAAATCGCTTGCTATAGTAGGCGCTACAGGAGCTGGTAAATCTACTATTATCAACTTGTTAGAAAGGTTTTATGAGCCTCAAAAGGGAGTGATTAAAATTGATGGTATCAATATGCTAGATTATGAAGTTCATAGCTTGCGTAGACATATAGGGTTGGTTTTACAAGATGTATTTTTATTCTCTACAACCATTTACGAAAATATAACCTTGGGAGATGATACGATATCTAAGGATCGGGTGATAGAAGCGGCTAAAATGGTAGGTATCCATGATTTTATTCTCCAATTGCCGGGTGGCTATGATTATCAGGTTGGGGAAAGAGGTATGACGCTTTCTATGGGTCAAAGGCAGCTCCTGGCTTTTGCGCGTGTATTGGTTTATAATCCTAGTATCCTCATTTTGGATGAAGCTACTGCATCTTTAGATATAGAAACTGAGAAATTGATTCAGCAGGCTACCATAAAGCTCTTAGCTAGCAGGACAGCTATCATCATCGCACATCGGTTAACTACCGTCCAGCATGCGGATCATATATTGGTATTAGATCATGGGGTGATCAAAGAGCAGGGAACACATCAAGCTTTGTTGAAAAAGAATGGATATTATGCGACATTATACAAACGGCCTTATCAGGTTGCCTAAAATATTAGACTTCTTGCGAAACCGTCGCCTTGAGTCCTCTAGGTTCGTCAATAAGTGCGAGTCAGGGCTCCAGCCCCGACAGTCTATCGTAGCTTGCTTGTGCATACCTATTTAGCTGGAAGATTATTTTTGGTCAGAATACAGGGAGAAAAAATGATTATAGGGGTATCAGCAATATGGCTACGAAAAGGTACACTTTGGAAATGAAAGAACTATAAACCCTATATTTGGCTGATAAAATAAACTTTTTTCATCGTGAAGGACTTTATATTCCACAGTGGTTAGATATTAGTTTTCTTTGCCTTATTGTGGGACTCGCTATTAGAAGGATATATACTTTACTTATTTTCTAAAAGATCCATGTTATACTTGGATAGGTAGATTCTAAAGTTGTTTTACCTGCTTCTGTTAATTCATTATCGATTAAGTTTACTGTAGTTAGAGATTCTGGTAGAGGTAATTTGGAAATTTCGGTAGCTACCTCATCTGTTATTTCATTATAACTTAGGTTAATTTTTTGTACTTTACTATCTTGCAAGCATTTCCATAAATCTATAAAATCAGCATTCCCTATCCCCTTTGCTGCTAAAATTATTGCACTGATATTAGTTTTAGCAATATAAGGCCAATATGTCCTAGGTAGATTCGATACCTGTTGCATTATTCGACAAAAAGGAATACTTGGTATATTTTCAGGAGTATATTCAACATTATTAAAATCAGAATAACAATAATCACGAACCGTGTATGGATTGAAACAGGAAGATTGGTTGATTCTTTCTACTCCAACTAATCTTATTTTTTCACAGTCATTAAAAAATTTATATAAATCAGTATTTGCTTCTGTAAGACTTATTATTGATTGGAAAGGTAAGTGTTGAAAAATATTTGTTAGCACTTCATCTTTTTCTCTCTTTTCTTCCTCTTCTGCATGCTTTTCTCTATTTCTTCTTAGATGTTTTATTATTTTTTTTCT
>MKUM01000069.1 GCA_001897825.1 Candidatus Amoebophilus sp. 36-38 | reverse complement strand
TATAGGGATAATCTATCTCAGAAAAGATCATAGGTACTAATTCTATAGGTAGATCTTCAAAATAGCCTAAAGCTGTAGCCTTTCTTTTAGGTAGTTTCTCTTCTCTTTCCACAACCATGGCTGTTTCTGGGTTACCAGCCATGGATTCTTCTGGGGTAGCTGTAACCTGAGTAGAAAAGCTATCACAACTTTGTAAAAATAAACTGGACAATACAATACAAGCTATCAGCCCGTAATTCAACTGATAATTACTTTTCATATATGGTATGATTTTTAAATGTTGTCCTTATACTAGCTAATAGCCCAAATAGGTGCAAGTTTTGTTGTTAAAAACATAATCACCAACCCTTTCAAGGTGCTTTGTTTAAAAGGGAAGGTGTATAAGCTATAAAGTTCTAAAGCTTAAAAATAAAATGTAATATTCGGATGTTGCTCTTTCAATAATCGTTGCATTTCATCGCCTATTCGATCAGCCCATAAATAAAGCGTATGGACCTGTGTGCTAGATAATACCTTAGCCAGCTCTTGTATCCCTGAATCGCTTATTTGATTAACCCCTAAATCAAGCGTATGGACCTGCGTGCTGGGTAATACCTTAGCCAACTCTTGCACGCCTGAATCACCTATTTGATTGTATCTTAAATTAAATGTATGGACCTGAGTGCCTGGTAATACCTTAGCCAGCTCTTGAACACCTGATGCGCCTATTTGATTACCACATAAATAAAGCGTATGGACCTGCGAGTTGGGTAATACCTTAGCCAGCTCTTGAACACCCGATGCACCTATTTGATTATACGCTAAATGAAGCGTATGGACGTGCGTGTTGGATAATACCTTAGCTAGCTCTTGTACGCCTGAAGCGCCTATTTGATTAGCCCCTAAATTAAGCGTATGGATCTGCGTGTTGGGTAATACTTTAGCCAGCGCTTGAATCCCTGAATCACCTACTTGATTACAATATAAATCAAGCGTGTGGATCTGTGTGTTGAGTATATAGGACCAAAAGGATGGGGGTAAGCTCTTTACTTCTCTCATCAAGCAATAAAAAGGAAAACTAGGAATAGTCTCAGGTGTACAAGACAAGTTCCCAAAGTCTATACACTTATTGATGCCACAGATAGATATTGCCATCTTAGCAGTAGGCTTATGGGATACACCGATCAGACCAACTTGTGAATAGCCCGTCATTAACTCATAAAAGAAATGGTTAAGCTGTCTACATGCTAAAATAGATGGATAAGCTACGTCAGCAAAGATCATTTCAACTAGTTCTATAGGTAGATCTTCAAAATATCCTAAAGCTGTGGCCTCTCCTTTCGAGAGTCTTTCTTCTCTCTCCACAATTCTGACTGTTTCTGGATTACCAGACATGGGCTCTTCTATGATAGTTGTAAGCTGGGTAGAAAAGCTATCACAACTTTGTAAAAATAAACTGGATAATACAATACAAGCTATCAGGCTGTAATTCAACTGATAATTTCTTTTCATATGTGGTATAATTTTTAATTGTTGTCTTTAATACTAGAATACTAGCTAATAGTTAAAATAGGTGTAAGTTTTTGCTCAAAAATAATCACCAAACCTTGCAAGATATTTTGTTTAAAAGAGAATGTATACAAGCTATAAAGTTCTAAAACTTAAAAATAAAATGTAATATTTGGATGTTGCTCTTTCAATAACCGTTGCATTTCATCGCCTATTTGATTACCAGTTAAATAAAGCGTATGGATTTGCGTATTAGGTAATACCTTGACTAGCTCTTGCACGCCTAAATTGCCTATGTAATTACTTCCTAAATCAAGCGTATGGACCCGCGTGTTGGGTAATACCTTGGCTAGCTCTTGTACGCCTGAATTACGTATTCGATTCCACTTTAAATTAAGCGTATGGATCTGTGTGCTAGGTAATACCTGAGCCAGCTCTTGCACGCCTGAAGCGCCTATTTGGTTAATACTTAAATTAAGCGTATGGACTTGGGTGCTAGGTAATACCTTAGCTAGCTCTTGCACGCCTGATGCGCCTATCTCATTATCGCTTAAATCAAGCGTATGGACCTGGGTGCTGGGTAATACCTTAGCCAGCTCTTGCATGCCTGAAGCGCCTATTTGATTACGATGTAAATCAAGTGTATGGACCTGGGTGCTGGGTAATACCTTAGCCAGCACTTGCACGCCTGAAGCGCCTATTTGATTACGATGTAAATTAAGCGTATGGATCTGTGTGCTAGGTAATACCTGAGCCAGCTCTTGCACGCCTGAAGCGCTTATTTGATTATATCCTAAAACAAGCGTATGGATCTGCGTGCTGGGTAATACCTTAGCCAGCTCTTGCACACCTGATGCCCCTATGTTATTACTTCCTAAATCAAGCGTATGAACCTGCGTGCTGGGTAATACCTTAGCTAGCTCTTG
>MKUM01000068.1 GCA_001897825.1 Candidatus Amoebophilus sp. 36-38 | reverse complement strand
AGCTATCAGCCCGTAATTCAACTCATAATTTCTTTGCATAGGTGGTATGATTTTTAAATCTTGTCCTTATACTAGCTAATAGCTACAATAGGTGCAAGTTTTGTTGCTCAAAAATAATCACCAACCCTTTCAAGATGCTTTGTATTTTGTTTAAAAGGTAATGCGTACAAGCTATAAAGTTCTAAAGCTTAAAAATAAAATGTACTATTCGGATGTTGCTCTTCCAATAACCGTTGCATTTCATCGCCTATTTGATTAGGCTCTGTCCCTAAAGGTTAAAATTGAAAAATTGTGCTATAAATGAGCAATAGTATTAGCTTCTATGCGTATATGGTTCGAAGTTTAGGGACAAAACCTAGGAGACTCCGTTGCTTGACCTGACGGCACACAAGCCGCTTGCGTCAGGTTGGTGGAAAAGATACTACGCTTCTAGATAGACAACACATAATGATGAACTATGCCCAGTTTTTCTAGAATATCCACTCAATATGTGGATATTTCTTTTTTAGGAACCCTTCGGTTCCAGATTCTATCCTGTTATACCCTAAATAAAGCTTCCGAATATTGGTTTCTTGTAAACATTCAGCTAACTGGGCTACACCTTCAGATCCTATAGCATTATTCCATAAATCAAGCACTTGAATGTTAGTGCCTGATAAGTAACTGAATAACTGGATTGCTCCTTCAGACCCTATATTGTTTCCGCTTAAATCAAGCACCTGAATGTTGGTACCCAGTAAGTGTTTAGCCAACTGAGCCGTACCTTCATCTCTTATCTCATTACGTCCTAATGCAAGTACCTGAATATCAGTACCTAGTAAGTGTCTAGCCAGTTGGGTTATTCCTTCCTTTCTTATATTATTCCTCTGTAAAATAAGCACGCGAATGTGGGTACCTAATAAATAGCTCGCTAACTGAGTTAAACTCTCATCCCCGATCTTATTATTCCCCAAATCAAGTACTTGAATATTGGTATCTTCTAAGTAGCGCCAAAATTGTTGCGATAAATTCTTTACTTCCTTCATTACTCGGTAAAAAAAGAAACTAGGAACTGTCTCAGGCATTAAGATCTTAAATTTATCTTTTTTAAAATCTATAGCTGTATCATTTCCCCACCTAGGTGAATAGAACATGGATTTAGGCTTATTTGCTACTCCTACTAACCCAACTTGAGCATAACTTGTAATCATCTCATAAAAGAAATGATTAACCGCTACACAGTCTAGGATATAAGGATAGGTTATCTCACAAAAAATCTGTTGTAATAACTCTATAGGAAGAATGCTAAAATTTCCCAAATCCGTAGCTTCTTCGCCAGTAGACTCCTCGCTTGTTAGCAAACGTTGACGCTTAGCCATGCTACTGCTTTTAGTTTGTTCTTCTATTTCCTGTGGCCCCTGAGCTTCTCTCCCCTTTTCTTTTTCTTCTTTCTTCCTTTCTACTACCCCTAATTGTCCTTGTTTACCACTATACATACGATCTGGATACTCGTTAGTAGGCACTGTAACTTTTATTTCTTTCTTTTGTTCCTCCTGTTCTAGCCCCATTACCTCTGGTGAATTTATTCCTACCTCCGCTACTACTTGTTCTGCTTGTTGATAAAATGTAACTATATGGTCTCCTGATACTGCAAAAGATTGATTTATGATAGATTCAATAGCAATATGCTTACTTGGCTGTTGATGAACTCTTATAGGAGGATGCTTTTCTAGAGGTACATTATATACATTGTTACAACTTGGTAGCAATAAGCTTATAATTAAAGTATAAACCAATAGTTGCTGGGTAAAGTTATAGTTCTTCTGCATCATTGTTTATGTTTAAATACATATTAACAACGTAATTAAAATAGTTTAGTACTAGCATACATGCAACTAATAAGCAGATTATTCAACAAGAGACATACCAACACATGGAAGCAAGAGATAACTAAGTCCTTTAGAATAACCAATTAACGTGAGAATGTTTCTCCTCTATAGCTTTTGAGCGCATTTTCCTATCTAGTTTAAGTTTAAAGTTTAAATCAAGCATATGTATATCCATATCTTGTGAATACTAAGCTTACTAGCTTGCTCCTATAACTCTTAAGTTTAACTAAGCTTAAACCTCATTTGAAATACAAAGGCAAGTTTTTAAAGAAATTTCTTTCCTTAATAAACTCGCCTCCTCATATTAAAACTAACAAATTCTACTCTACTTCCTCGTACTCCGCTTCGGTAGCTTCTTTTGTAGAATCTGTTGCTGCTTCAGAAGCTTGCTGATTTGTTTGGCTTGATTGCTGAGCCTGCTGCATCGCTACTAATAATGCCTGGGATTCTTGACTTACTTTCGCCATAGCCGCGTCAATAGCAGATAAATCTTTGGCTGCATGTGCTTTTTTTAGTTCTTCTACCGCTTCTTGCAAAGGTTTTTTATTGCTATCTGGCAATTTGTCTCCTATCTCTTGAAGCTGTTTCTCAGCATGAAATATAGCTACATCAGCCGCATTAAGTTTATCTACCTTTTCTCTTTCCTGTTTGTCAGCTTCTGCATTGGCTTCGGCTTCTTGTTTCATTTTTTTAATTTCTTCCTCTGTTAACCCAGAAGAGGCCTCGATACGAATCTTTTGCTCTTTGCCGGTTCCTTGGTCTTTGGCAGAAACATGCAAGATACCATTCGCATCAATATCAAAAGTAACTTCTATTTTGGGTACTCCTCTTGGAGCAGATGGAATGCCATCTAAATGGAATTTACCAATGGTCCTATTATCTTTAGCCATAGAACGTTCTCCTTGCAGTACATGAATTTCTACAGAAGATTGGTTGTCTGCGGCTGTAGAGAAGGTCTCTGATTTTTTAGTTGGTATGGTGGTATTGGCTTCAATAAGTTTGGTATACACACCTCCCAGTGTTTCTATTCCAAAAGAAAGAGGTATTACGTCTAGCAACAACACATCTTTTACTTCTCCTGTAAGTACGCCTCCTTGTATGGCAGCTCCTACAGCTACTACTTCATCTGGATTCACTCCCTTAGAAGGTTTTTTCTTGAAAAATTTTTCAACTTCTTCCTGGATCTTAGGTATCCTAGTAGATCCACCCACCAAGATTACTTCATCAATATCTGATGCAGTTAATCCAGCGTCTTTCATTGCTTGTTCACAAGGTGCCAGTGTTCTTTTTATCAGATCATCCACAAGCTGCTCGAATTGAGCCCTGGATATTTTCTTTACAAGATGTTTGGGTACACCGTCTATGGCTGTTATATAAGGCAGATTTATTTCGGTATCACCTGAGCCAGATAGTTCTATCTTAGCTTTTTCTGCAGCTTCTTTCAGTCTTTGCAATGCAGTTGGATCTTTTCTTAAGTCTACAGATTCTTCTTTCTTAAATTCGTCTGCCAGCCAATCGATCAGCTTTTGATCAAAGTCGTCTCCACCTAAATGCACATCTCCATTCGTAGATTTTACTTCAAAAACGCCATCTCCTAACTCCAAAATAGAGACATCAAACGTACCTCCACCTAAATCGAAGACAGCAATTTTCATATCTTTATTTTTCTTATCTAAGCCATATGCCAAAGCAGCAGCAGTAGGCTCATTGATGATCCTTTTTACTTCTAGACCTGCTATTTTGCCAGCTTCTTTGGTAGCTTGCCTTTCTGCATCATTAAAATAGGCAGGAACAGTGATTACAGCCTCTTTTACAGTTGTCCCTAAATAGTCTTCTGCTGTAGTCTTCATCTTTTGTAAAATCATAGCAGATACTTCTTGGGGAGTATACAGCCTGTCTCCTATCCGGACTCGTACCGTATCGTTGGGTCCTTTTTCTATCTTGTAGGGAACTCGTTTTGCTTCCTCTACAACATCTGGATAGCGTTTCCCCATAAACCTTTTAATAGAAAATATAGTATTTTGAGGATTAATGATTGCTTGGCGTTTCGCAGCATCACCTACCTTTCTTTCTCCTTGGCCTTCATTTAAAAAAGCAACTACAGATGGGGTCGTACGCTTTCCCTCGCTATTGGCTATCACAACTGGCTCATTGCCTTCCATAACAGCTACACAAGAGTTGGTAGTTCCTAAGTCAATTCCGATGATTTTTCCCATGATTAATTAATTTTTTTATTTTGATGATATACGTGGTCCTTTATTTAGAATTTACCACTATTTGAGGAATTTAACAACTGTTGTGCCAACGTTTGCAAAGCTTTGTATCGGATGTCATTATGACATGATAGGTGGTTGATTTGGATAAAGATATTAGAGTTCTCGCATAACCGTCGCCTTAAATCCTCTGGGTGCGTCAGTAATTGGTTCTTCATATTTATTTACTGCAGTAAACTCCGGTTTCTCGCGAATTCCTTCCTGCCCAGCGAACTCAATTCTTGATTATGCAAGAACTCTATTGAAATACAAAGGACCATCAGGACTGAAGGAAACCCCACAACTTAAGTGCCAAGGGCTTTTGCACTAAAATTAAAGAGTGTCAGGACCTTAGTTCTGACACCACGACTAAACTTTAGCTTCGCAACTTATCGCTTAATATCTGCGCTATTAAACGATTACCTACCCCCCTGCTAACCGCTAGAGGGGTGTGCTGCGCATTATCTAGAATAGCTAATTTTGATTTATCAACTGTTGCTATCTTATCTATCAATAGCTTTGCTAACTCCGGCTCATCAACTATTTCTACTGCATAATGTAAAGGCGTTCTGCCAAAATCATCTTGTTTGCATAATTCTGATGTATCTGATTTTTCTATTAACAATTTCATTATCTTTATTCTTCTTCTTTTCAATTCTTCTAATTCTTTTTTTTCCTTTTCTCCTTCTTCTAGGCCCTCTAATCTGTTTAGAAGAGCCATTTTTTCTAGAAGAGCTATTGGCCTTAGTAGTTTATGTAGAAGCGTAGAATTGCCTGTATTTTCTATATTTAATTTTGATATATCAACTGTTGCTATTTTTTCTATTAATAGTTCGGCCAACTCTGGTTGGTCACCTATCTTCTTCACTGCATAATCTAAAGGTGTCTTCCCCCAATTATCTTGCTCAGACAATTCTGATGGTTCCAGTTGTTGTATCAACAACTTAGCTATTTCCATATATTCCCCATCATTCTTACCCAATAAGGCTCCACCAGTACTACTTAGAATTACTAATACTTGGTGTAGAGGAGTATAACCCTCATTATTTTTATTACTTAGTTCTGTTCTATCTAATGCTGCTATCTTTTCTATCAACAGTTTAGCTATTTCAGGTTTAGCCTCGTGGATTGCATAATTCAGTATATTATTGTTATTAGAATATCTTTTCTTCAATTGTGCGTTATCTAATTGATCTATGAATAACTGAGCTTTTTGTATATCTGTTGGTTTTATTTCTGGCTTTGTTATTATTTTAATAAATTCTTCTTCGCTAGTATCTTCTGGCTTATCTCCCGGTTTATCCCCACTTCCTTTGTTACCATTCTTATCCGGAGTTTTAGGCATACCTTTTGTTTTATTTGTTTTAAAAGATGGTTGATTTGCACAATCGCAAGAGCTAATCATACAGAATACACCTATTAGAATGATAGCTATTTGAATTTTATTTTTGTAAGATGGTATGAATTTCATGGTGTAAAGGCACATTAAGATGATACAAAGTTAACAGCAAACTTCGTAAAATCTGCTTAACCACTTCTCAACGTTTAAGGTTAGCAGCCTTACGATTTTGGAAGTAATCTTCTACTACTTTTAGAGGCCATGTATTGAACGTATCATCTTTAGTAAGCCCTCCCTTCCTCCCCATATACACCCCGTATTTCATGTTAGCAATCTCATCTATATGATGCGCATCTGGGTTAATACTCAGTTGAACGCCCTTTTCTAAGGCATAGGGTATCCAATGCCAATCTAAATCTAGCCGCCAGGGATTAGCATTAATTTCAATCATGACCCCATAGGTTGCACAAGCATCTATGACGGCTTTGTGATCTATCGGGTATCCTTCCCGTTTTAACAAAAGGCGCCCTGTTGGATGCCCCAGCATCGTGGTAAACGGATTGCTGATCACCTTGATTAAACGTTCTGTAGCTTTAATCTCATCCATATTTAGCCCCATATGTACCGAGGCGATGATGAAATCAAACTTACTTAAGACCTCATCTGGATAGTCTAAACTACCATCGGGAAGTATATCTGATTCAATTCCTTTAAAGATTTTGAATGGAGCTAGCTGTCGATTAAGTTCATCGATAGCTTCGTGTTGTTGCTGGATCGTATAAAGCTTTAATCCACCTGCATAAGCAGCAGATTGGCTATGATCTGTTATACCTATATAGCTATAACCCAGATTTTTACAATGGGTTGCCATACTTTCAAGACTGTTTTGGCCATCACTATAGGTGGTATGTATATGGAAGATACCTTGTAAATCAGCGAGCTCTATGAGTGAAGGAGCACCAGCTTTTATCCAAGCATGCTCTACTATTCCCTCGCGCAGCTCAGGTGGAACATAAGGAAGGCCAGCTTGAGCATAAGCATCCTCTTCACTGCTTAGATCCGTTAACTGATTAATTATTTGACCCAGTGTTTTATCACTTCCCACAGGCAGGTTGAGATGTTGAACGGATTCTGTCTGAATAATTAATTGTTTGTAAAACTCTTTCTGATCACAGAATAAGATGTGAAGTGGAAGCTGATTGTCTACAAAATAACCACGCCAAGCAAAAGGCCCCGAAATAGTTTGATCTTGCTTGATATTCGGCAGCTCACAGAGCCATTCTTTAATAGCAATTAGATCGCTGGCAGCTACTAACCATTCTAGCGTTGTTATTATTTCTACTTTCCTGCGAAAATCTCCTATAGGTGCCTGGATTAAGCTAGGAAAACTTTTTCCTAGAGCTGATTCCAAGGTACTAGCATATGCTAAAACAGTAGCATAATGAAACTTATCTTGATATTGCCTACGCTGTGTCAAGCTTTGTAAAATGGCAGCTTGCGTTTTTTCACCAAATCCTGCTAACTGTGCTACCTTTCCTGATTTGCATGCTTCTTCCAGTTCTGATAAATTTTGAATACCTAACTGTTGCCACAACAAGCTTACTTTTTTAGGGCCTAGCCCAGGTAACTCCAAGATATCTAATACACCTGGTGGGGTTTTTTCTACTAGTTCTTGCCAACGATGTAGCGTACCTGCAATTTGTATTTCTTGTACAAGACTTATAACACCTTTATTAATCCCTTCAATTTGTTTTAATTCTTCTTGACTAAGGGTAATCACTTCTTTGCCAAGCCTTTCTAAAAAAAGTGCTGCATTGGTGTAGTGTTTAACCTGAAAGGGGTTTGCACCATGGAGCGCCAACAGGGTGGCTGTTGAATTTAGTAACTTAATGATAGATTTATTATCCAAGAATATGTATATTTTAATTAAAGAATATTGAGAATATTACAAATTTAAATGGTAGCATGCAATTATAACTACCTTTTCTGATGATGTACATTTTTTGGCAGACTCGAACAAAAAGCCTCCTTTTTCTCAACGTAATAATCATATAAAACCATGCGATACCTAGCATCAAATTTTTGAATCATGTTAAAAAAGCATAAAAAGATAGTTGAAATTGCTAATTATGTTATTATATTATTATTAAGTACTAGGTCAGGCATCAATATACAATTTTAGGAATTGTATACCTATTTCAAATTCATATAAATAAATTTAAAACTAGCTTCTTTAACACTTTTTGACATGTATAAGTTAAAAAATATCACTATGTATAAAAGCTTATGGATATTTCTGTGTGTGTGCATATTACAAGGCTACACTATTTCAACCGTTGCACAAGGAGTAAAAAGTAAGGCAGCAATAGCGGAGAAGAAATCTGTCACTTCAACAGAAACCCTCAACCCTAATACTACTGCCCCAGTTAATACTTCATCTTCTACAGAGACACTCGCGATCAACAATTATCTTACAGATGAGCAAGCCCATCTATTAAGTACTTACTTAGACACTAGCTCTAATACCCAACTTTTATTCAGCCTGATGCAAGCAATTGCTGACAGCCAAAAAGAAGTTCGTGATGCAGCTTTAGAAGCCATTCGCAAAATATTAGCGGATAATCCTTCTTGGGCTAATTCTAATTCATTGACCTTAATTCCAGAACTATTCTCAAAAAAGGGTAAAGAACTTGAGCTTACCTCCATATTTCAATTACTTAATACTTTTTTACAAGCCAACACAGAAGTAAGTAAAGAAATACTAGAGTTAGCATTTGCAATAATTAAATCAAATACTACTGTAGATCATCCAGCATCTCAATCTATCGCTATACTATTTAGAAACCTAGCAACCATCTCTCCAGATCTTGTAAAAGATATCATCGTTATGGCTCAGGCAGATGCAGATGACAGAAATAGAGATGAACAAGTACGTGTAGAAATACTTAGGATACTAAATAGTATTGCCGATATAGAAAATGTCAAATCTGACTTGAGTAATATGGATAAGCTGTTTAGTATTGTCCTGCAAGATGCACAAGACACAAGTACATATGTAACTAATGAAGTGGTGTCTGTGCTCACTACCATCAACAAAACAAATCCTGAATATGTACAAAAAGCTTTCTTAGCTATACTTAGATCTACTAAAAGCGACGACTATGGTACTCGCAGTAGTGGACTCAGCACATTGAGGTTTTTTCTAAGAGCTGAACCTACCTATGCGGAACAAGTATTTCAAGTAGCTATAACTGCCATGAAAGATAAACAACCTCTCGTTCGTTGGAATGCTTTGGCAGCATTAGCAACCGTTGTAAAATCTGACCCTAAGTATACACAAGGCGCCTTAGAAGTTACTTTAAAAGCTGCTAATGAAGCGGATACATCTGTAAGCACGATGGCTTTGCGCCTCCTTACAGTGCTTATAAAATTAGATGATCATTATCCAGCTCAAACTTTGGATACAGCTACCCAAGCTACTGAGAGTAAATCTCCAGAAATAATTATAGAAGCATTAAAATTAGTAGCTACCATCGCAGATAGTGATGCTAATTGTGCCCCAACAGCCTTTGAAGTAGGCAACAAAGCGATACAGCAGCCTAATGAACAAGTTAGATGGAATGGATTATTAGTTTTGCTAAGTGTAGTTAAAGTTGCTAATACAGCCTATGCACAAAAAGTCTTTGATATTGCTGTTAAAGCTACGACGGATAAATTTGAATTTATTAGACAGGATGCATTAGCAGTGATACAAACTATAGTAGAAAACAACCCTCAATATGCAACAAAAGTAATGCCGATAGCTGTCAAGTTAACACAAGATGAACAGGATAATGTACGAATAGCTGCAATATCCGTGCTAGAATCTTCATTAAAAGTTAATCCACAACTTATTGAGAGCACCTACAAGACGGCTGTTACGATTGTTAAAGACAAATCTACAGAAGTACGTAGGCAAGTGTGGGATCTACTAGAAACGATTCTAAAAACTGATGCAAAATATGTGCAACAAAAAGAATTTAGAAGTATGATCCGAGAAGCTAGCCTAGATGCAGATGCTACAATCCGTAAGATCACTCATGACTTGCTAGTTACCTATCTCTTAAAAGAGTAGGTAGCTAATCGTAGATAGATTAATAGGTTATAAACTAATAAGCCGAACAAAGCTTAAGAACTTTACATCTGTTTTTCACAAGTAACCAGTAAATCTTCTACTTGTACAACTTTCTTCCGAAAAATCCTTCATCTAAAACACAACTCTATCCTGTCTATAGAAAGTTAAAAAATAGGGGCTGTCCTAGATAACGAGAATAAGTTATCTTAGAGACTATGAGAAGAAGTAGAATAAGTAAGGAAAAGCAAGAGAGATTATAGGAACATTTTGTAGCTGGAACTACGGCTAGGTGCGCAGTAAGCATAGTAGGAGTTAATAAAACCACGGCTGCATATTATTTTCATCGGTTGCGAGAAATAATACATGATAAATTAGAACAAGAGGCTAAAGCACATTTGGCTGGAGAGATAGAAGAGGATGAAAGCTATTTTGGGGGCCAGAGAAAAGGTAAGCGGGGCAGAGGAGCAGGAGGTAAAACACCTGTATTTGGACTATTAAAGCGAGGTGGACAAGTGTATACTAAGGTTATTGTTGATGCATCTAGTAATAGTTTGATACCTATCATTAAAGAAAAGATTATACCTGATAGCGTAGTATACACTGA
The DNA here is from genome assembly GCA_001897825.1 of Candidatus Amoebophilus sp. 36-38. Lineage (GTDB taxonomy): Bacteria > Bacteroidota > Bacteroidia > Cytophagales > Amoebophilaceae > Amoebophilus. The sequence continues at coordinate 260 of MKUM01000068.1, read as the reverse complement.
TACTTGGACGGGTTATAATGCTCTTGATGTTTCAGAATTTAAGCACTATAGAATTAATCATAGTGAGCTATTTGCTGATAAGAGAAATCATATAAATGGGATAGAGAACTTTTGGAATCAAGCTAAAAGGCATATGCGTAAATTTAATGGAATATCCAAAGATCATTTTCATTTATTCTTAAAACTTACATTGATCACGGTTAAATTCAATTTTCATAATTTTTAAATAGGTAAAATAGGGCTAAAAAAGCAGTTTAGAA
>MKUM01000067.1 GCA_001897825.1 Candidatus Amoebophilus sp. 36-38 | reverse complement strand
TACACCTTAAATAGGTAATTAAGGTAAACCTTTTATCTTTAATAGCCATTTATTTTTACTTTTTTTTGTATAGGCGTGAACGCTTACTGATCCCGCTCTGATCGATGTTTTAGATGAATATGGTAATTTCACCGGACAACGCTCTTCCAGAAAAGAAGTACATCAATTTGGTTTTCTTCATCGGGCAGTCCATTTATATCTGATAGATGAGACTAATCACCTGTTAATGCAAAGACGTTCTTTGAATGTGGATCATTACCCAGGTGAATGGAGTATTTCCTTAATATAACCCAAGTTGCTAGTTACATGTAAGTATGTCTTACATGGATTGCTTCGCTCATGCTCGCAATGACACTTTGTGGCTCCGCTTTGGTCATTACTAGACCATGTAGGAAGGCTGTCATCGCGAGGCAATGCCGAAGCGATCCAGGATTATTACTAGCAAACATAAATAAATAACAATAGAGTTCTTGCATAACCAAGAATTGAGTTTGCTGGGCAGGAAGGAATTTGTGAGAAACCGGAGTTTACTTCAGTAAATGAGGATTTTGAGCAAATTACTGACGAGCCCAGAGGACTTAAGGCGACGGTTATGCAAGAACTCTAATATACTTAATATAAATGACAGCTTATGCAAGAAACCTATTATACTACTAGCAACTTAGGTTAATATAGTATTTAAAATTCTGAAGAAATATCTGAAAGTGATTTGTTAAAAAGAAGCATTAGATTCTTTCAAGAATATTAATTCTTCGTTGGTTGATTTTCTGCCTAATATTGCATTTCGATGAGGGAATCGGCCGAATTTTCTTATAATTTCCATATGTCTTGTTGCATAGAAATAAGTCAAGGTGTCGTTTGCAAAAAGCTGTACGCTTAACTGTTGATCTTCTAAATTTTCACTATGCATCAAAGGCATATAGATAAATTTTCTTTGAGATTCAGATAACTTTTTATCCATACCTTTATTAATTGCTTCTTTAGCAAGAGACAAAGCTTGATGATCTGTAGCATAACTTCTTCGATCACCTCTAAACATATTTCTAGAGAATTGGTCTAAGAGGATGATTAACGCTAAAATGCCTGCAGGGGTTTGTTTCCAATTATCCAGCATACCTTGTGCTGCTTGTTCATAAAGAGTTAAAAATCTCTCTCTAATTAGGTTATCAAACTTCTCGTCTTTACCAAACCATCTTTCTTTATTTTCATTGGAGAACCAGAAATCTAAGATTTCTGTATAGGTGCGATTTTCAGACTGGATCATGTTAATTATAAGATTAATTTATTCTTAGCCAAATTAATGTACTGGCTCGCTTTGTATTTGTATATGCTTTTTAGAAGCAGCTTGATTGTAATACTCAAGAGCGAGTTGCAAATGGTATAATTTAAAAAATGAGTTTTTTAATACTGATTTAGCCTGTTGCCTATGACAATCACCTAGCCAAATTTGAAAGTAAAAATCATTAAATGGAAATGTAAAGTTTGTCCTTGCGGAGTTATCTTCTATATCCTCGTTTGAGAAATCTAACCAGTTGGTTATTAAATTGGATACTTGCTTTTTTGCTTTGTTAGCTAAATCCTTTTGATAGTCACTTACAGACATAGGGTTTTCTTTAGGACAACGCCTAGTAATCGCTTTAGTTGCTCTATGGGTATTGGTATTCGTATTCGTATTTTTTTCTTTTTGCCTTGATGGTTTAGAATCAACTGCTAGTAACTGCAAATTATTATTATCAGGCCTAGACTGAATAGAATCATTTTCATTGCAGCTTTCTAAGAAGAATATTAGAAATAATAAATAAAAATTTAAATTTTTAATTTTAAGAATGATGATCTTTAAAAACATATCTTATGTATGTTTATATATTGTAAATCTTTCTGGTTTATACAGATTTAGATGTTTAGCTTTGGAGTTTATCTATATCTAAAAAGGTTTTTTTAAATATTTCTCAAGAGGCAAAATTAATGATTGGGTGCACTAGTTGTGTCATATGAATTAAGTTATTATTAGGCACTTTTTATTTCTACTATTGTTTATATCATATTTATTCGTCTTTTTTTACTTTATTTTTCCTTTAATTGAACCAATAAGCATGGTTTGTGAGTCACAAACCATGGGCTAAGGGGTTAACAAATTAAAGTAGGTAATTATTGCTATGCTTGATTAGGTTTAGATAATTATATGCTTCATTTTACCTAACTTTATGAGATTCAACGGAATATACTATTTATAGAAAATGCCCTCAAAAGAGATACAGTTAGATAAAGTGGTACAGCATCACTACATGTACGACCAGGTAGAAATATTAGGTGCACGAGAACACAATCTCAAAAATATTGATGTGACTTTTCCTAGAAATAAGCTAGTGGTTATTACCGGACTTAGTGGAAGTGGTAAATCATCATTAGCTTTTGACACCATCTATGCAGAAGGTCAGCGGCGCTATATAGAAACTTTTGCTAGCTATGCTCGTTCCTTTATAGGAGAACTAGAACGTCCAGACGTAGATAAAATTAATGGGTTAAGTCCTGTGATTGCTATTGAGCAAAAAACAACTTCTAAAAATCCGCGTTCTACCGTAGGTACAGTTACAGAGATTTATGACTATTTACGATTACTATTTGCCAAAGTAGCAGATGCCTACTCGTATGCCAGTGGTCACAAAATGGTTAAGCAAACAGAGCAACAAATTGAGAATCACTTACTTCGTGAATTTGTTGGCAAGAAGATTTCGTTACTTGCTCCAGTAGTAAAGGGTAGGAAAGGGCATTATAGAGAACTTTTTCAGCAGATTAGTAGCATGGGGTTTTCTAAGGTGAGAATAGATGGCGAAATCAAAGACTTGACATCTAAAATGCAAGTAGATCGCTATAAAATCCATGATATAGAAATTGTTATTGATCGAATATTCGTGGATATAGAAGATATCCAAAGGCTGAGAAATTCCTTACATATTACTTTACAACACGGTAAAGGGGTAGCGATGTTGCAGGAATCAAATGGAAAGATCCATTATTTTTCTAAATCTTTTATGGATCCTGTTACAGGCCTTTCTTATGATGAGCCCGCACCCAATACTTTTTCTTTTAATTCTCCATATGGAGCATGCCCTATTTGCGAAGGATTGGGAATCATATCAGAGGTTGATTTAGACGCCATTATTCCTGATAAAAAGTTGAGTATACGACAAGGGGCAATCTTACCAATAGGTCCTGAATCAAATACAGGAATTTTTAAACTTATCAAAGAATTATTCAAATACTATCAGGTAGAATTAGATACTCCTGTTCAAGATCTTCCCCAAAGGTTACTAGATACGATCCTATATGGCCCAAAAGAAATCAACGAATCAGAATCTTCAGTACATGAACAAGAAGGCGTTCTTAAGTTTGAAGGAATAATTGCATTTTTAACTACCGAATCAGATAAGCTAAGTGCTAAGGAACGATCAACTCAAGAATCTTATAAGCGGGAGGTGATATGTCCTGAATGTAATGGAGCTAGGCTTAAAAAAGTCTCATTATACTTTAAAATAGCTGATAAAAATATTGCTGAGTTGGCTAATATGAACCTACGGCAGTTATATGCTTTTTTAGAGGAGCTGATGCCTAAGCTAGACCAGCGGCAACAGTTGATAGCTGCAGAATTGCTTAAAGAAATTAAAAAAAGGCTGAACTTCTTACTAGATGTAGGATTGTATTATTTATCTCTAAATAGACCTTTAAAAACGCTCTCAGGAGGAGAAGCACAACGAATTAGGCTTGCTACACAAATAGGTACCCAACTGGTGGGTGTGCTCTATATTTTGGATGAACCTAGTATCGGCTTACACCAGCGAGATAATGTGCGTTTAATACAAGCATTGAAAGATTTGAGAGATTTAGGTAACTCGGTTATGGTGGTAGAGCATGATAAGGATATGATGTTGCATGCAGATTATATCCTAGATATTGGGCCTGGTGCCGGGAAAAATGGGGGTAGGGTAGTGGCAGCAGGTACACCATCAGCATTTTTAAAGCAGGATAGTATGACAGCCGAATTTCTGGCTGGGAAACGTCGAATAGCTGTCCCTACTGAGCGAAGAAAAGGAAATGGACAATTCCTAACTTTATCGGGTTGTACAGGAAATAATCTTAGAAATGTTACACTTAATCTACCTTTAGGTAAACTAATTTGTATTACAGGCGTTTCTGGTAGTGGTAAATCTACCCTCATCCATCAGACATTATATCCTATTTTACAAAAATATCTATATAAGTCATCTGTTATACCTCTTCCATATACATCTATAGAGGGTTTAAAGAATTTAGATAAAGTTGTGGAGATCGATCAAAAACCGATAGGTAGAACCCCACGTTCTAATCCTTCTACTTATACCAATGTCTTTTCAAGCATTCGTAATTTGTTTACTCAATTGCCAGAAGCTAAAATTCGAGGGTATCAGCCTGGTAGATTTTCTTTTAATGTAAGTGGTGGTAGATGTGAAACTTGTCAGGGAGGAGGGATGCGCGTTATAGAAATGGATTTTCTACCGGATGTGTACGTACATTGTGAGACCTGTCAAGGTAAACGCTATAATCGGGAAACATTAGAAGTACAGTACAAAGGTAAATCTATTTCTGATGTATTAGATATGACGATTAGTAATGCGGTAGAATTTTTTGATAAGTACCCGAGTATCCGCAAAATTATCCAGATCCTTGAGGAAGTGGGATTGGGTTATTTAACGCTAGGCCAGCCAGCTACTACCTTATCGGGTGGAGAAGCTCAAAGGGTGAAATTGGCTACTGAGTTAGCTAAGCGAGATACGGGGAAAACCTTGTACATATTGGATGAGCCTACAACAGGCTTACATTTTCAAGACATACAACATCTATTAGATGTATTAAACAAATTGACAGATAAAGGAAATACGGTGCTCATTATAGAACATAACCTGGATATTATTAAAGTAGCAGATTATATTATTGACATGGGGCCAGAGGGGGGCGAACAAGGTGGGCAAATCATAGCACAAGGAACCCCGGAAGAAATTGCTAATTATCCGGATAGTTACACGGCTAAATTTTTAAAGATGGAATTACAAAACTGACATTAGAGTTTTTTCAAAACCTTCGTCTTTCGTCCCCTGGGTTCGTCAGTAAGTGTGTGTCAGGGCCCCAGCCCTGACACATTTGAGTGTCGGGAGTGGCTCCCGACACCACAACTCCGGTTCCTCACAAATTCCTTCCTACCCAGAAAACAAAATTCTTGGTTTTGAAAAAACTCTATTATATGTCATGTTGACATCATTTAGGTGATGCTTAGCTTATATAAATTTTTGGAATAATTTTTGATAAATTATCGCTATAACCTAACACTCTAAAGAATATAACTATGCAAGAAAAAGGTACCATATCTGTACACAGTGAAAACATATTTCCCATCATCAAAAAATTTTTATACTCAGACCATGAAGTTTTTTTAAGAGAGCTAGTAGCCAATGCAGTTGATGCTACCCAGAAGTTAAAACAGCTTGCTTCATTTGGTGAATATGATGGAGATGTCATACAAGCTCCTATCAAGGTCACGATCAATGAAAAATTAAAGACACTTACGATTAGCGACCAAGGGTTGGGGATGACAGTGGAGGAGATTAAAAAGTATATCAACCAAGTTGCTTTTTCAGGTGCTACGGCTTTTGTAGAAAAATATAAAGATAAAGGTCAACAACAGCAACTTATCGGTTTTTTTGGTCTTGGATTCTATTCTGCTTTTATGGTAGCAGATCGCGTAGATATCATTACTAAGTCTTATCAAAAAGACGCAGAAGCAGTTCACTGGACTTGTGATGGCAGTACTACTTTTGAATTAAGAAAGGCGGTTAAAAAGGAAATAGGTACGGATGTAGTACTTCACCTAAATGCTGATTCAGAAGAATTCTTACAAAAAGCAAGAATTAAAGAGATCCTAAATAAATATTGTAAATTTTTACCTGTAGAAATTGAGTTTGATGGGCAGGTTATTAACAATACGCAACCTATATGGACCCAGTCGCCCAGTGAGCTTAAAGACGAAGATTATTTAAATTTTTATAAAGAACTGTATCCTTTTTCGGCAGCACCCTTGTTTTGGATTCATTTAAATGTGGATTATCCATTTAACCTCACAGGAGTACTTTACTTTCCTCAATCTCCAGATAAGTTAGAACATCATCCAAACAAGATACAGTTATATGCCAAGCAAGTATTTATTACGGAAGAAGTAAAAGATATTGTGCCACCGTTTCTAATGCTGTTGCATGGTGTCATAGACTCTCCGGATATTCCACTCAATGTATCTAGAAGTTATCTACAGGCTGATAGCAATGTGAAGAAGATTAATACATACATCACCAAAAAAGTAGCAGACAAATTAGAAGAACTATTTAAAAAAGATAGAAAAGCTTACGAAGGAAAATGGCCTAGCATAGAATTGTTTGTTAAGTATGGAATGCTTACAGAAGATAAGTTTTATGAAAAGGCTAAAGACTTTATATTATTTAAAAATGTAGATCAGGAATATTTTACATTAGCTGAGTATCCCGATAAGATTAAAGCCCAACAGACTGATAGCCAGCAAAATTTAGTCATCCTGTATGCTACGAATTTAGATAAACAACATTTTTACGTAGAGGCTTGCAAGCAACGTGGCTATGATGTGTTGTTGTTGGATGGTCAGTTGGATGGTCATTTTTTAGAAACACTTGAACATAAGTTAGATAAAACACATTTTAAAAGTGTAGATGCTGAACCAGTAGATCAGTTGATGGGACAACAACAGCAGTTGACCAGTGAGTTGGATGAAAAAGAACAAGAAAAACTTCAGACCATTTACAAAGAAGCTGTAAAAGATTTGAATGTTACTTGGTCTGTAGTATCTATGAATCCTGATGAATTACCGATCATTATTACGATACCAGAGTTTGTGAAAAGATGGCAGGCTATATCGCAGGCCCAGCCCAATATTGGGATGGCTCCTAAGGTCCAATTACAAGCAGCCATCAATGCAAACCATCCGCTAGCTAAAAAAATCTTAGGGTTAACGGCAGAGGAAAAACAAGTAGAACTAGCTACAAGGGCTTATCAACTAGGTTTACTTTCACAAAATCTGCTGAATGGTGCTGAATTAACAGATTTTATTAAAAATTCGGCATTGGGTATAAGCTAACTATTAGAGTTTTTGCAAAACCAAGAGTTGAATTTGCTGAGCAGGAAGGAATTTGCGAGAAACCGGAGTTGTGGTGTCGGGAGCCACTCCCGACACTCAAATGTGTCAGGGCTGGGGCCCTGACACACACTTACTGACGAATCCAGAGGACTCAAGACGACGGTTATGCAAGAACTCTATTTTCTAGAACGATTTAAAGAAAGATTCTTGTAATGTCGTTAGGGAAACTGCCACCACTACTTTGTAAAATATTGCTAACTTGTCGCTAAAGGCCACAAACTTTATATATTTGTTATAAAAAAATTATTGTATGATGCTTTTCCCTACTGACATATCTTTGGATATGCTGAATGTCACTAGTCGTAGTAATTTAATAGCTCATTTAGGAATAGAATATATTGATTTAGGATCAGATGCGTTATATGCCAGGATGCCTGTAGATCAAAGGACCAAGCAGCCCATGGGCATATTACATGGCGGTGCTTCTGTAGTTTTAGCAGAAACCGTAGGTACCATGGCTGCTAATCTGGTGGTAGATCGTAATAAATATTACTGTGTGGGACTAGAAGTTAATGCAAATCATGTGCGTAAGGCTACCGAGGGTTATGTATATGCAGAAGCCATTCCTTTGCATATCGGCCGATCTACCCATGTGTGGCAAATTCATATCACGGATGAGCAAAAGCAGCTGGTATGTACTAGTCGACTTACAGTGGCTGTACTTGAAAAATAAACTATAAAAAACAACCTTAGAGTTCTTTCAAAACCGAGAATTTTTTCTTTAGGTAGAAAGAATTTGTGAGAATCCTGAGTTGTGGAGGCGGGAATTATTTCCGCCACTAAAATTGTACTGTCAGGATGAAACCCCTGACAGTACATGAGATAAATTATATGTGTTTTTAATAAGTATTTAATGGGTTTATTTAATCTTCCTCTTCATCTTTCTCCATCGTCTGATCTTGAGATGTGTGAATAGAAAAGCTTAAGAAGTAACCACCTAGGTCTTCTGGGAGGAAGCCAATATCTGTGTTCTCCATCTTACGTTTCTTTGTATCTCCTTCACCTTTGTCTCCATCATCTTCATCTCTCGCCCGTTTCTTTGGCTGATTCTTATTTAAAAATTTTTCTGCTAAAGATTCTGCTTCTATGTTACGATAGGTTTGCAGTAAATTATTTTTTCCCTCGTTAAGGAACTTTAATTGCTTTTCTAAACTGTCTATCATCTTAGCCGGCATAGGAATTTTTGATGAGGGTAGTATACTAAGTTTGCTCATTTCAGTTTGGTAAGTTTTGTGCGTCTCTTCAATGCTTTTAATTATTTTATCAAGTTCATTTTTTATTTCTCCTATGGTTTTTTTAAATGTACCTAGATCTGTAATTCCCTGAGGGAGGGCATTATACTTCCTCTGCTCCTCTCGAATTCTTTGACTTAGTCGCTTGATCTCTTGATCCAATCCGTCTATAACTCCAAGCACTTCCTCGATAAACTTATACTCTGTTTCGTTTGGTATACGATTTTTTATCCTTTCCTTGATTAACTGCTTATATTCCTTTTCCTTTCCAGTAGCCATATAAAGTGCTCGTTCAACGGTGTAATCTAAAATCTGGCACTCGTTGTAGTCTAGGCATTCGCTTTGCGCATCAAAAATGTGATCAAATACTTTTTTGTTATCATAATAAATCTTGTAGCGTATCCAACGTGCTAAAGGAAGGTATAAGAAAAAATTAGCTTCTACATTTTTTAGCAGCGTTCGTGCTGCTTTTTTCATAGCTGTTATATTTGCATCCTTATCTCCCTTTTTATAATTTTTTACCAATTGTACTTTCTCCTTCAAACCTGCAAAGGCTTTTTCAAGTTGTGCAGGTTCTTTTTTAAGAATATATACGTTGAACTTGGTAGAATCTTTATCAAAAAAATTCTCTATGATATAAGTTAAAATACTTTTGTAAACGGACGGATCAGTCTTATCTACTACAGAATTTAGCTTGTTGTTGCTTTCTATGTGCTTCCCAATAGGGCTAGTACGTTTTATAGGATCTCCTAATATCACAGCTTGTAATAACTCGTTTTTAATGGGTATTTTGCCTGCTTCTAGTTTTTCCTTAATTTCGTTCAAAGTATAATTGCCCGCTATCCCTATACTATAATTAGGCATTAGATAAGCTGAAATCCTAGCTGTTATTTTCTTCTTAGTTTTTTCATCAAATAATTCTTTCTTATGAGTTATTCTACGTTGTCCGGTCTCTATGGCTAATTGCTCAGTGTTGCAATGCTTACTTCCTGATACAAAATTGCCTAGTTCTTCAGTTCCCCCATCACCATGTCCTAACAGGTGGCACCACTCTTGATCTGTTCTTACAGAGTTGCTGCTTATATTGCTAGTATCTATGCTACCATCAGCAGCTTGCTTAATACCATTATCTTGCGCCCATTGCTTTTTGGCTTTTTCATTATGACCAAGAATATATTTAGCAAAAGCAGTAGCAGGAAGGCTAGAAGCAGTGATCTTTAAATTGTCTTTATTATTTTTCATCTCTTCATAAATAGGAAAGCCTTTTAATGCTGAAGCCATTACACTAGCCGCATTAACGCGCTCGCTTTTACTTTCCCCTAAAAGCTCGTTTTCAAAATCATCTCCTTTTTTCCATAATCGGAGGTATAAATTTTCCCTCTTGAACACAGGCTTGATAGCCTCAGTGAAAAAACTGCTTTCTGTCTTGATCGCTTTTGTAGGTGTAATAATATTAGTGAGTGGGCTGCTTAGTCGATCTTCCATTGTGATATCTTCATCCATCTTTTTCTCAGACTGAATAATCCCTTCCTCTTTTAACTTGCTCTCTTTTTTAAGCTGCTCTATTATAGACACATTCATCGTGCGTGTTTGATGAGGATTGCTGATCGGCTTATTTCTCCGTTGTATATTTGTATCAGACTTAAACTTCTTGTGATAAGTAAACCAACTATTTGAATAGTGCGGTGTTCTTTTTTCTAGATTACTTCTGTATTTTTTAGAAGTGGGCCAATTGGTAGGAAAGAATTTTTCTTGTTTAAGGTTTTCTTCATGTACTTCCTTTCTATAACTAGTAGAATCCAGGCCCATGTAATAAGCCATTAGGTGGGCATAGGGTAACCAGGTTAGTTCTGTTGTAGCGAAAGACCATCGATAATCTACTTCATCTACTTTATCAGCTCGCATGGCATAGCCACTACTGGTCTCTCTTCCTTCACCTATGTTAACAGAAGATAAAAAGCTTTTGAGTACATCTGTATCATTGTAGTAAAAGCATTTATTACCTTTAGGTAATAGTTGAGCCTCATTTTCGGCAAATGATTTAGCATCATTTATAATTTTTTCTTTGTCTGTACCCTCCTTAATTCTTGTTAATATTGCCTCTTCTGAATTGTAGATCTTCTTAGTCGTACCATTAGGCTTTGTAGTATATACAGTAGTGCTTTTCCCTGCACCGTTTGCTTGAGGTAGTGCATTAATAAATGTTCTAAGTGCAACTAAATAGCGTTTATCTGTACCTATATCGTAAATAACATCATCATTAGTTGTAGGATTATCAAGAGAGTGGTTAGGATCATACTTATATGTAAATTGTTTTTTGTATGTCCCTTTTTCCTTAGTATACTGATAAGTTTTAGTCTCTTCATCGACATCTAAGTACAAGGATTTTGCATCAGGATTAATGTACACGCCAAAATAAGACCCATTCATGCCGTTTTCAAAGCATGCATCTTTTGTAATGGCAATAGGTAGAAAGTTGTCTGAATCAGAAGCTTGAGCTTTTTTATAGGTGCCTCTTCCACATTCTCCAAATACTTGGTTTAGAAAATTTCCATACTGTGATGCTTGCTTACCTTGCTTCAGATCATAAATTCTACTATGCGTTGCAGCAGAAACACGCTTGAGTTGGGTTAGTATTTCCTCCTCTCCATCCTTTATGGGTACGCCTATTTCTTCTTGCCATTTATAGTAGTACTTGCTTTCTTCTTCTGCCAGTTTAGCCAATATATTCTTTTGCTTGAGTGCATCCGTTTTTATGTAGCCAATCAGGAATTGTTTTAATGTGCCTACTAAGCTTTTATTCACGTCCTCTAGTATAGCATATACCTTGTCCACCTTTCTTGTCCTCTGCCATTCTAATAATTTTGTACATAATTCTAACAGTGTTTTTTCTTCTGTTTTGGAATCTAATTGTTTATATAATGCTTTCAACTTATCCAGGTCGGCGGGTTTTATGGATATTTCTACTTCTTTTTTAGCTGGTTCCTTGCTGGTTGATTTGCCAGTTAATTTTTTTAATTCAACCATTAATTGTTTAGCTTGCTTTTCAGCAATGGATGGGTTCCAAATTTCTATTAGTTGCGCATTGAATTTTAATTGTTCTGCAAATACTAGGTTTAACTTATTCTCGCTTTCTTTAGTACTATTTTTGACAACACTTTTAATACTCTTAATAAGTGTGTCGTCTTCTCCTTTTTTCACAAATTGATTTCCATAAGCCGCTTGTAGTATCTTTGTGTAGTAATCTTTTGTACCCCTAAAATTAACAAGCTGATCATTTTGTACATTGAATGCATTAAACTGAGCTATTAACAACAGGGGAGTAAAAAGATACGTTATAAGTTGTGCCATATTGTATTAAATTTAAGTTATAATAAAGCCTATAAAGCAGTCTTCCATTACTCTTTCTTACTAGCTTACTAGCCTTCTTCCCAAAGGCATCAGCCCCTAGTTAGGTGGCTACCCAAAGTCTTGCTTATAAGAATACCCTATAAGCCGGAGAAGCAAGTAAGAAGAACAGAAGTATATAAATAATATATATGCTAGTTTGCTGAAAATCAAAAAATATGGGACATTTCCATTTAGGCTGAAAGTACTAAAGCCCTAGAACTATCAAATCTAGTTTATCAACTTCTTCTAGTAAATATGTGGTTGCTCGCATAGATACGTTATACGAGGAGACCTTTAAAGTTTTGTTTTAGATAGATCATGCCTGCATAGTGGGTATATACAATCAGCAGTACAGTTATTTTACAAGTGTGTAATATCTATTGTATTTATTAATGTTTAAAATCTAGCAAGAACCTCACCATATACTACATAATCCTTTAATTATAAAAAATATGGATGATTCTTATAGGGATAGATTAGCTATGTTACTAACTCATGTGCATAACATGTGAAAAATATTTTGCTAAGAAAGCTTAACTTTAGGTCTATGAAAACAAAGAACTTATTTTTTAGACAATCAGATAGCGTGACTAGCAACATGCAGTTGCTATCTAATACAGAACTGCAGGGCAAGATGCCACCTCAGGCTATTGAGCTAGAGCAGAGTATCCTAGGTGCCCTTATGCTCGAAAAAGATGCACTTACTGAAGTGATCGATATTCTTAAGCCAACTAGCTTTTATGAGGAAACGCATCAAGAAATTTATACGGCTATTCTTCAGTTGTTTAATGCTTCTGCTCCGATAGATCTTAGAACTGTAGTTAACCAATTAAGAAAAAATGGTAAGCTCGAGCTAGTAGGTGGGTCTTATTATTTAGCGTCCCTAACTGCTCGGGTGAGCTCTGCAGCCAACATTGAATTCCATGCTAGAGCAGTTATAGAATATGCTATTAAACGTCAACTTATTCAGGTGGCGACAACCATACACAAACACGCTTACGAGGATACAACAGATGTATTCATGTTACTAGACCATGCTGAGCAAGCTTTATTTGATGTTACTGAATCAAATATTCGTAAGAACTATGCGGATATGCGCACGCTCTTGGGAGATGCTTTTAAAGAGTTAGAAGCTAAGCGTACTCATAAAGATGGTCTTACGGGTGTGCCTAGTGGATTCATAGCGTTAGACAGGATTACTTCTGGTTGGCAAAAGTCTGATCTAGTTATTGTAGCTGCTAGACCTGGTATGGGTAAAACTGCCTTTATGCTTTCTCTTTTACGTAATGCTGCGATAGATCATGGTCAGCCAGTAGCCATCTTTTCGCTTGAAATGGCATCCCTACAACTTGTTAATAGGTTGATTGCTGCTGAAGCTGAACTAGAAAGTGAAAAAATTAAAAAGGGAACCTTAGCAGAACATGAATGGCAACAGCTTATACACAAAACGGCTCAGTTATCCCAAGCACCTATTTACATAGATGATACGCCAGCACTATCTATATTTGAGTTACGTACCAAGTGTAGAAGGCTCAAAGCTAAGCACGATATACAGCTTATTGTAGTTGATTATCTACAGCTTATGTCAGGTGAAGCCACCAAAGGTTCTACCAATCGTGAACAAGAAATAGCCGCCATATCCAGGTCTTTAAAAAGTCTTGCCAAAGAACTCAACGTACCAATTATCGCCCCTTCCCAGCTTAGCCGAGCCGTAGAAACAAGGGGAGGAGACAAACGCCCTATGCTCTCAGATTTAAGAGAATCAGGGTCTATCGAACAGGATGCAGATATGGTATTGTTTCTATACAGGCCTGAATATTATGGAATTACAGAAGATGAGCTAGGTAATCCCACACAAGGTGTGACGGAAGTAATCATTGCCAAGCATAGAAATGGATCACTGGATAGTGTTTCGCTCAAGTTTATAGGTAAATACACCAAATTTACTGATTTGGATAGTGTGCCATTTGGTGTTACTAATAAATATGACACGCTGGGTACCATTACTAAAACGAGTAGGGCCAATGATACTCCTCTAAGTCTAGATAAGGAAGAGTATGGGCCTTTTACTTAAATAAGTAAACATTTAAATGCATGGTTTACAGATTAGATATTTGAAGAAGTGCTAAATAGTCTGATATAAACTGTCTGGCCTGTTCTAGATTCATAGGTAGTACTAAATTTTTAAATTTCTCAGGGATTAGTTTTCCATAATCTTCGTTAGCTTTATCAAGGGTTTGTTTTAAAATGGTACTATCTGTTGATTCCAAACTGTTTTTATAATTTATCACTTGTTGTTTATGTTTTTCAAGTGCTTGCTTATCAAATTCCTTTAGTTTTAACACAACATATAAAAGGGTAGTTTGAAATCTTTCTATAAAATCATTTTCTTTTTGTTGGGTGAAGTTAAAATGATTGATGTAGTTCTTAGCCATCTGTCTGGCTGCTTCCCACATTTCTGGTGTAGTTTTTATTATTACCTTTTCTGTATCTCTATCCTTTTCTTCCTTTGCTTCCTTTTTTTGTATTGGATTATCCTTTTTCCTTGGATTATCTTCACACATACAGCTAACAACCATCATACTTAATAAAAATAATTTGACAGTAATGCCTTTGTTACTAAGGTTAAACAGAGATATATAAATTGTATTTGTCTTTATCTTCATTATAGATTATATATCTGATGATTCTTTTAAGGTGTTTTAAATGTAAAGATATATGAAATTAATAGACTTCTTCTGAAACCGTCGTCTTGAGTCCCCTGGACTCGTCAGTAAGTGTGTGTCAGGGCCCCAGCCCTGACACACCAATGGAGTGTCGGGAGTGGCTCCCGACACCACAACTCTAGTTTCTCACAAATTCCTTCCTACCCAGAGAACCCAATCCTTGGTTTCAGAAGAAGTCTAATGCAGCTTATATATAGAAAGAAATGATATTAAATGAGTTTCTATTTTTTTATTTTCTCTTCTTAAGACAAACCATAATACTAAGTTTAGGCGTGTATTTGGTAATTGTCAATCAACGAATATCAACCATCTTGAATAATTTGGTCCACTAGAGAGCTAAAATACTACTTAAATACTTCAATAAAATAACGAATTTTGTGTATCTTAGCCATATTTCACCTAGCTAAGCAAGCAAATGGAAGAACAGAAAAATCAAAACACATATTCTGCAGATAGTATACAAGTTTTAGAAGGGTTAGAAGCCGTCAGAAAGCGACCCGCCATGTATATTGGCGATATTGGCGCCAAGGGTCTTCACCATCTAGTATGGGAGGTCGTAGATAATTCGATTGATGAAGCACTAGCCGGTTACTGTACTACTATTAAAGTAGAAATTCATGAGGATAACTCGATTACAGTATTCGATAATGGTAGAGGTATTCCTACCGATATACACGCTAAAGAAAAACGATCCGCTTTAGAAGTCGTAATGACGGTGTTGCATGCTGGAGGTAAATTTGATAAAGGAACTTACAAAGTATCAGGAGGTTTGCATGGCGTAGGCGTTTCGTGTGTTAATGCGCTCTCTACCCATCTGCAGGCCACTGTTTATAGAGATGGCAAAATATATCAACAAGAATATGCCAAAGGCGTCCCCTTGTATCCCGTTAAAGAAGTAGGTGTTACTACACAAAGGGGTACTACCATCCATTTCCAGCCAGATATTTCAATTTTTACTACTACAACTTATAATTACAGTACGATTGCGGCGAGACTTAGCGAGTTGGCTTATTTAAATGTGGGTCTTACCATACATCTCATAGATTTTAGAGAACAGGATGCAGATGGAAAATTTCTTGAGCAAACGTTTTATTCAGAAGGAGGCTTAGCTGAATTTGTAGCCTACCTAGACGATACCCGAGAGAAATTGATACCACAGCCTATTGTCATAGCAGGAGAAAAATATGAGGTGCCTGTGCAAGTAGCACTAAGTTATAATACAGGGTTTACAGAGAATGTGGTTTCTTATGTTAACAATATTAATACAGTAGAAGGGGGTACGCATGTAGCTGGATTTAGAAGGGCGCTTACCCGTACGCTTAAAAATTATGCAGAAAAATCTAACTTGCTAGAAAAAGCCAAAGTAGAGATAATAGGAGATGATTTTAGAGAAGGTCTTACGGCTGTTATATCCGTAAAAGTAGCGGAACCTCAATTCGAAGGGCAAACTAAAACAAAACTAGGTAATGCGGAGGTACTGGGTGCTGTAGATATTTGTGTAAGTGAAACATTAGAAAATTATTTAGAAGAACATCCTCAAGCAGCTAAGACAATCGTATCTAAGGTAATTTTAGCTGCCCAAGCTCGCCAAGCAGCTCGTAAAGCTCGGGAGATGGTACAGCGTAAGAATGTACTGGCAGGAGCAGGCTTACCTGGTAAGCTGGCCGACTGTTCAGATAGCGACCCAGCTATGTGTGAACTTTTCTTGGTAGAGGGTGACTCTGCAGGAGGTACTGCTAAGCAGGGGAGGGATAGAAGGTTCCAAGCTATTTTACCTTTACGTGGTAAGATTCTGAATGTTGAGAAAGCCCAAGAACACAGGATCTATGATAACGAGCAGCTAAGAAATATGATTATGGCACTAGGCATAACCTTTGGGACAGAAGAAGATGCCAAAGCGGTTAACTTAGAAAAACTACGGTACCACAAGGTTATTATTATGACCGATGCTGACGTAGATGGTAGCCATATTCGTACACTTATATTAACTTTTTTCTATAGGTATCTTAAAGTCCTTTTGGAAAGGGGATGCCTGTATATTGCTTTGCCACCTCTTTATCTCGTAAAACGAGGAGCAGAAAGCCGTTATTGCTGGACCGAACAAGATCGACTAGCAGCGATAAAAGAATTTGCACCTGATGGAAAAACGGATGCCGTAAATGTGCAGCGTTATAAAGGTTTGGGAGAAATGAATGCCGAACAACTTTGGACTACCACCATGGATCCGACTGTGAGAAGCTTAAAGCAAGTGAGCATCGAATCTGCAGCAGAAGCGGACCATCTATTCTCTATGCTGATGGGTGATGAAGTGGCACCTCGAAGGAATTTCATTGAACTCCATGCGAAGTACGCACAGATAGATATATAGACAACATCAAGCAATTGCTAAGAGCATAGCTAATTTTTCTTCCATTTTTTAATTATCCAGTACGACTAAAACTTTAAATATTGATCACTCGGCATAGCTGATCGACTGTTTAGGGAATGCTTATAGTTCCATCTTCATGGGTAACTTTTAGCCTAAAAAAATCGAAGGTTAGATTCTTTTAGGAGAATTTTTTATCAATTCGAGTGCTTCTGTAGCTATTTTTATAGCTTCTGTAATGTTTTGAGTTGGGTAGTTGCTAGTCAACTTTGTTAAACATTCTTGTGCTTTTTGGATATTATCATTGGTTACAGAGAAACTCGAGTGCGTACTCATTTGCTTTAATGTTAATAACCATCTTCTACTATTTGCTAATATTGGTTTCTGCTGCCGATCATGACCTGTAGGTAATACCATGCAATTGCTTACTATCATATC
This sequence comes from Candidatus Amoebophilus sp. 36-38, assembly GCA_001897825.1. GTDB lineage: Bacteria > Bacteroidota > Bacteroidia > Cytophagales > Amoebophilaceae > Amoebophilus. Next base: position 476 of record MKUM01000067.1, on the reverse strand, counting down.
TAGCAATGTATTATTTTCAACTCCCCATCTATTAGAGGAAGAGGTCGCTTTAGTCTCATTAATATCCAAATCTTTACGGTTTAACAAAGCTTCTACAATAGAGGTAGTTCCCTCTGGATGGTAAGCTTGTTCCATAGCTAAAGTAAGATTTGCTTCACCAGTTACATTAATAGACTTCTTGCGTAATTAAGTTGATAACTCAAAATTATAGATTCCAGCAATCAAGTTAAACCTTAACCCAAATCTTTTTCGTCGATTCCTATAACGGTCTGTGATAATTTTAAAGCGTTTCAGCATACCAATTACATTCTCATTTAAGACTCGTTCCGATGAGATTTTCCTGTTCTCTATTTTTTCTTCCTTTGTTAATGGCCGCTTTTTACTAGACTTTTTAGGTATCCCTGTATTGGCTTGAAGATGTTTTATTCCTGTGTACCCGCTATCTACTAGCCCTCTTACTTCTTTTACCCAACGTA
>MKUM01000066.1 GCA_001897825.1 Candidatus Amoebophilus sp. 36-38 | reverse complement strand
TTATAGCTGGTATTGTTAATATTAAATATGGATTTTAAATAACTTACTTCTTCAGGAGATAGTTTCCTATATCTCTTAGCACCTTTTCTTGCTTTCGCAGAAGGTCTATTTTATGATGTTGCTAAAAACACATAGAAACGGCGCTTAAGTTATGGCGATTGTTGCACTAAGTGCATGTTCACATATCTATGTGGATCGCCACGCCCACTTCGTGGTCGTCCTTGATAGCTTACCTAGTGAGCGTGGTAATCGCGAAGACCGGAAAGTAAAGGCTTCGCAACGTCATTGCGATGGCTTCACTTTTGCTCGCCATAACAGTAGAGAAGCAATCCAATCCAATTTAATTTGGATGTAATATTGATTCTAGTTCTCTTCGATACTGTTTTATTTTCTTTGCTTCAAACTGTTCTGTAGCATCTCGCATGCTTAAATTAGGGAGCAACTTATGATCCATGATAGACGTTCTACATGTTGGACAATCCTTTTTTCGCTGTAACCAGTCTAATAAGTTTGCATGACTAAAAGTATGTTCACATGGAGTGATAACAGGATCTAAAAATTTATCCTGTAGAATGGGGCAGCACAAGGATTTAGGAAATTTGATTTTAAACAATGGGGATGCATAGCTAACATCTTGGTCTAGGATAGATTGATAATATTGATAGTATTCCTTGTATTTCTTGGTTAGTCTAGTTTCACTTCCTATCCCTTTTGAAATTAAATTGTAAACAGCAGTTATTAGGTTATTCCGTTCAGCTAAGTATATGGCTGCATCCTTTTTTGTCTCCTCTTGTTTACTATTTTCTAATAGGGCTGTATTTTTTTCTCGTTGTATTCTTCCACGTTCTTTCTCTAACAATTGGTTCCTATTCGCCACTTGTTTTCTCTGTTTTTGTATATTAGCAGTATAACGTGCAACTAAATCTTGGAAATAGCTTCGGGAACGCTGTGCATCCTCAATCTCTTGGCCATATTGTTCTAAAACTTGTTGCTGTTGTTCTAATTCTTTATTGATCTGGCCAATACGCGCTTTGTTAGCAGCTTCATCCCTCTTTTTACCATAAATAGAAACATCAAATTTTTCTTTGGGTTGTAGATATACATAACCTTTGTAAGTTGCCTTATATATACCCTTTTCTTTGTCTATAAATTCACTCTTGAATTGTACTTGTTCTCCCCTCTTTGTAGGGGGGATATTACCATACAAGCCTGTTATTTCTATAGTAGTAAAAGGAGGGCCGTTGTATTGAATGTCGGCATCTCCATATGCATTATATATCCAATGACAAACCTGGTCATCCGTATCTAATTCAGCCTCTTCTCTTGTCAGATCAGCTATCGTATTTTGACTAGCTGCTTTTTTCCTTTCTAACTTAGCAATCTTCTGACCATATACTTGTATATGCTGTTGTAATTCTAGAATCTTGGGCTCATCTTGGTTAGCTTCTTCAGGGTTAAGTCGGTCAATGTGAGCTTGATAGAGATTTATTAGCGTTTCACAGGATTCAATTTTTTCATTATTTTTATTGATACTCTCATGCGCGTGTACAAAGGCCATCAGCTTACTAAATAGATCAACTACTATTTCATCTAATTGTTTATTAAACTTTTTGCGAACCTCATCATATTCTGAAAAATTAAAATTGTCTTGGGAGATAGGCTGTAAATCTTGTAGCAGTTTTTCTATCTGGCTTTTACTTTCAAACTGATCAAAAAGATCAACTTGCAGTGTATTGGTTTTATTATCACGTATCATTTTTAGCATGGATAGAATTTGGCGAGTTTGTTTGTATTCTTTATTATTCTTGTTGCCAGCTTTTTTCTGCTTGGTGATTTTCTCTAGCTTATTTTCTTCAACTTTTATTAAGGCTTCTATTTGCTTATGTATATTTTCTAAATTCTCTTTTGTTCCTAAGCCAGAGGGAATCTTGTTATTAAATACGAATAAAATGGAGTTAGGTTTAATGTCTCCTTTAAGTAGCTGACTTAGCGTCAAGCTAAGTGTTCTCATACCGTTTCCTCTGGTATGTACAAGATCTAGCGGATCAATAACTGCAATAACACCTGAGATGTCTGCTGCGGAGTTAATAATTAGTTGAGTGGCTATAGAAATTTTGACTTGCTCTTCTTCTGGGCCAGTATGGTCAAACCCAGGCAAATCACAGTATACCTTTTCAGATTCAGAATCCTGAGTGGAAAAAATAGCTGGAAGAAACGTACTTGAAGTGTAACCATGCCCTATTGTGGAACAATCTTTTTGTGGGTCTTTGGGTTCGTCTTTAAGTTCAGCAATAAAACCTCCCATTCCATTATTTTTTTGAACAAGCCGATTTTCTGTAAGATATTTGGCAAGTGTAGTCTTGCCAGCTCCAGTGTTACCCAATAGCAGAATAGTTTTTTTTCCCTTTGCTTTTTCTGCATTCCTGGTTCCTTCCTCAATAAAAGGTTGTATATCTTGAATTTGAAACTCATCCTCTCCAGATTCATTGTCATCGTCGTCTGTTTCAGAATCTGACTCTTTTTCTTTTCCCTTGCCCTTCTTTTTCTGATCCTTTCCTCCACCTAACAAACCCTCCATGCGACCTACACCTACATAATCTACACCTACACAATTTTTTATGATCTGGATAAATTGTTTTTGCCAAGCAGGATTTGTAACCGCTGCTTCTGAGGAACTAAATCCTGGCTCTATAATGACAGGTAATATTTTTCTAATAAATCCTGTCGGGTAATGTTCTTCTACGATGGCTTGTAGTTCACCGTTCTCGTTGTCTTCAAATTTTACTTGATATCCCTCTCGTGTTGTGCATATCTGATTTTTTAATAGGGTGGCCATATGGGGGGTAACATTGGATCGTCGAACTGTTGTTCTTTTGGCTGCAGAAGCTTTCTGAACAGCTACTAAATTTTGGTTATCCTTATAAATAGTCTTACTGCTTCTTTTAACTAATCTGGTGTCTGTTATCGGCGCCTTTGTCCTTTTATCAATATGTTTGATCGATTTTTTTTCTTGGACTATTGTTTTTGGATAAGTATTGCTGGTTAATTCAATTGGTCTTTGGGTTGTGAAGTACTGTGGTTGATTAGGAGGGGCTTGATTTATAGAAGCTACCTCTGCTGTTGTAGTACTCGTATGGAGGGGAGGTAATGTTGCACGATAATCGGAAGAAGCGTTTATCTCGCTGGCTGGTTGCGGATGTACTGGAGTAGTGAGATTACTACAACTTTCCAGTAGGAAACCAAATAGTAGTAGCCGAGCTATTAATCTTTGGTATTGGTTAAAGGGTAATGTTACAACTTTCATAAGTACCTAGTTATAAATGTTGGACTTAGAAGTAAATAAAAAAATATGACTAAAGCAATAGATATTTTTGTTTTTATTTATTAGACTTCTTCTGAACCCGTCGTCTTGAGTCCCCTGGATTCGTCAGTAATTTGTTCAAAATCTTCATTTACTATAGTAAACTCCGGTTTCTCATAAATTTCTTCCTGCCCAGCGAACCCAATCCTTGGTTTCAGAAGAAGTCTATTTTTTTTACTAGCAACCAGGTGTTTGTGAAATTTAGAATGTGTAAACTTTACGGTTAGTGAGGGGAGCTTAGTTATAGTCAGTACCCCTCCTTTACAGCGCCCTCAGAGTCACCCGTTAGGTGACTCTGAGGGCGAGGATAAAAGATTTTTCCTTTAGAAAGGTGATCTAATATCTATGATAGATGTAGGAATTTACATTCCATTGCCCTCAAAGTTACCTGGAGAAGACTCTGATGAGAGTAAAGGAAAGGTAAGAGGCACATACCATACTAGCGTTTTATTTTGCAAACAAATAAGCTATTTTTGCAATGGCTAGCTAGTAGAAAGATGAATAATAAAAATAAATTTAGAATTTTACACTATGTATACGTGGTACTGTTCATGGTTGGAATAGGAACTACAGTAGGTTGTAACGGTGAGGAGATTAATCTTCCGCCTAAAGGTGATGATAAAGTTCAAGCTAGCCATGAGCAAGCATTACAATCACAACAGGAAACTATTATACGTTTAGAAAATTTAAATGAAAATAGCCCTAAGGAGCTATGGGAGCGATTTTTTAAACAGCGAGGAAGCTTAGATTGTTGGAAGGAATTATCTGTAGCCTCAGATCAAGAAAATGAACGTTTAGAATTCTTCTTTTGCAGATTTAAAGAACCTTCCATAACAATAAGCGAGCAAGACCAAGTCGATCAGGTGACTCTAGGAATTGTAAAATATTTGGTTTGTCATCAGGTGCCTGTAAAAACTTTAAGAGTTATAGGCGATAATTTTAACCATAGATTTAAAATTAGTTTCTTACCGAATGAAGTAGCTAATCTTAACAGTTTAAAAGAGCTTGATATAAGCTATAACGGGCTTAAAGACGTTGAGCAATTTCTAGCTGTTTTATGTAATCTTCCTAGTTTGAAAAAACTATGTTTGGGTAATAATCTTATTACAGAATTACCGGCTGAAATGGCTAATTTGGAGAACTTAGAAGAAATTGATTTAACCAAGAACCAGCTCAAAGTATTTCCAGATGTTTTATGTAAGCTTCCTAATTTAACGACCGTAAAATTAAATGATAATCTTATTAAGGAATTACCGCTTGAACTAGCTAATCTTAGCAAGTTAAAAAAGATTTATCTTTGCAATAATCAGTTTGAAACGGTTCCAGCTATTTTATGCAACCTTCTCAGCTTAAAGGAGCTTTATCTAAGCAACAATCTTATTACGGAGTTACCGACCAAGATAAGTGACCTCAAACTTGAGCAATTCTGGATAGATGATAATAAACTTACAAGGTTACCTAGTTCTTTATTAACTTACTTGGAGAATAAAAGTCTAGTGCTTATGATGGGCGAGAATCCTTGGATTTGGCTGGATGATAGGATTGAAGAGTCTAAACACCTAAAACCAATTGATATAAAAGAATTAAAAAAAGCTGCTTACGCGAGGTTCCCTCGTAGTTTAAAAGTAATTTGTATGCAGTGTATAGAAGAAAAACTACAACCAAGGCAGCACAAAGAAATTGACCAATATTTACCAGAAGGGCTTCAACACGAGGATAGAGTACAATTGATTAGACAAGCTTATCATCTGGAGGATAAAAATATTGTATTCTTTTGCCAAATTCGAAAAGATGATTGTTATAATAATGGAATATTTCCGTTTTACATGGATCATCCGCTAGCTACACAAAAAGACGTTACTCATATGCTTGAAGAAGTGGAAGGTTTACTTGAAGATGCTGAAGAAGGGCAACTTTATAAAGTTGTAGCAGAGTGTCCTATCTATACTGAAGAGCAAAACACAGAAGATTTTATGTCTGTAGGTGGGGAAGGGCAGCCTTGTAGCAATATGTAGGGTTAGCTAATGGTACATGTTCACCTATCGTTAAAAAATCTTGCTTTTAGCTATGCTACTGCCCTCAGAGGGGACTCTGGGGGGAGAGAACTGTTTACCACCCATAAGTAATACCTGCTAAAATATGCGTTCCACTAGTAGGTGTGTGTAAGTAATGGTTATTCGCTTTAGCTAAGATATTCTGGCAATCTATAAAAATAGAGAAACGTTGATTCCATAAGTATTCAACACTTACACCAATGTCTACTACATCGGGTAAAGAAATAGCAGTTTGCGTATGAGGATCTAAGGCATGTATGCCGCCTAGCCAATAGCATTTATTTTTTAATAAGATCTTATCATAAAAATTATACGTATTTAATAATTCTAAAGTGTATTGAGGTCTGTGCCATGCTTTTGGTAATTCACCAAGCTCATAATAAAAATAGGCTCCTTGAAGGCGAGTTATTAAAGCTTCTGCAAAGCTAACTTTTGTAAGCTCAGCAAATATATTTAATACGTTAGCTGAATGCGCGTATTTAATATCAAATTCTCTAGGTTTAGTAGGGTGGTTGACAAAACATGGCCAATTGTGATAGTTGGCTACAGATAGCCCCACATGGCCGCTAAGCATCTCTAACAGATCGCTGTGAACACCTGCATAGACAACCCAATTCTGATTCGTATGTCGTATGGCTACCGAAGGTGTTAACCATGGATTTTCTATTATCAAGTCTTGCCATGTATTAGGTTGAATGGTCCCACTTAACCTTACATAAGGCCGCAATAGTTTGGTAAATGCATAACTTATTTTAAGTTCTGGATATAGATCAAAATTTTTAGATAGGGCGGTGGCATCATTTTGGTAAGCTAAGTTGGCTCCTGCTTGCATGGTAAAATCTTTAAAGCTGACCTCTAAGCTAGGTTTAAAATGGCTTATATAACGCTTTAATGTAGCAGCATGCGGATTTGTATACTGGATTAGATGTAGATCTAACTCGGTTTTTAGTTTAAAGATTTCATTTATCATGTAGTCAACCTGCATGAGACCTTTTTCTTGACTTTCTTGAATAGATTGATGGTTACGGAGATGAATAACCTGGGCATCTACCTGATAGTTGAAAGGAGCTGGCAAGTGATTATAGAGTGTGGTGTGTAGCCCTATTTGATGATAAGCATGATATCTATGAGGGTCATTCTCTGTGTTATTGATGTTGTTGATGGAATGAATGAGTGGGTATTTGTCCCCCTTATATTGTACTGCTCCTGTATATACTAACTTTTCTGTAAGCGTCTTTAAATGAAGTTCTATATCATTGTGATATGCTTCGAAGTAATTTTTTTTGCCCTCAGATAAGTGACTTAGATGAAGACCATATGCATATTTATCATTTCTAGTATTATCTAAAAATGCTGCTATATAGGGCATGTAGTAGTTGCCGTGCCCTAGTTTCAGATAATTACCATAGAGCCTTGATATCATATCTTGTTTGGCTCTGAGTATTTTTACTTTATGCTCTAAAGGTTGAAAGCTAGGCTGCATGTCATACAGATCATACTGTAGCTTAATACTAGATTTCTCTATAGGTAGGGGTAGGGGAGCTTTTTTAAACAACCGTGTCGACTCCGGTAATTCATTTTTCCTTTCTTTTTGAATGATAAATTCAGCCTCCTCAATACTACCTTGGGGAGCGTTGGCTTTTGTATAGGTGTTACCAATAAATAAGCTTAGGATTATGTAAATAAAGGGTCTTGTGTGCATAAATTAATTATTTTGGTCTTCCTCTAGCGTTTTAAATTCATTATTCTCCTTTTGAGTTGGAGCTATTTGAGTAGCCTGTGCTAGGCTATCTGCTTCTAGTTGCTGGTTGATTAGTTGTAGCTTTTCTTGGGCCGTATGGACCATGGTGGTATCACTGGCATTGTCTACGATAGACTGTAGCGTTGCCTTTGCCTGAAATATTTCATGTAAACCTATGTAGTTATCTGCTATGAGCAAAAAGCTTTTATTGGTCCATGCTGGGTAATTAGTAAACTGTTTATTAAGCATAAATAAGGTTTCTAGCGATTGGTTATATTCACCTGATTCATAATGAACTTGGGCTATTAAATACTGGGATTCGGCTGCGTAGTTATCTTGTCCACTCGCTATAATTTGTTTGAAATATTGTAATGCCTCTTGTTTTTTACCCTGTTTCATAGCTGCTTTACCTAAATAAAGAGATGCTTGGTTGACAGCATTTACGGTGATGTTACCTTGCTTAATAATTTGTGAGGCTGCTTGATTTACTTCATCATATTGTTGTAGCATATCGCTGCTTTTCATAATTCCTTCTAAAGCATAATACAACTCTTTTTTATTGCTAGCCCGTTCTTTAAGCTCGCTATAATGAGCTAGGGCCGCTTTGAAATCTTTATGTTTATAAGAAATAGCGGCTATACGTGACAATACCTTATTATAAAACGGACTTTGTTTATTTTTGCCCGCGATATGATATTGTGTAAGAGCCCTTTCATCATTGTCTAGCCTATAATAAGCCTCAGCTAATAGAAAGCTAGCTTCGTCTAGAAGCGGACTGTTCGGATAGCTGACCATAAAATCTGTTAAATATTCGATGGCTTGGCTATAATTTTGACTATAAAATAGATTCTTAGCTGCTTCGAAGTTGATTGTTTCTAACTTATCGCTACGTGGATTGGCAGCTTTGTAGCTAGCTAGATATTGTTGTAGTTTTTCGGGTTTTCCTTCTTGTATTACCAGTTTTGGAAGTTCTAAAAGTGCACTTTGTGCATTGGGATGTGTAGGGTAGTCTCTTAATAATGCTTCGTAGTCTTCTCCAGCTTCTGCATATTGTTTTAGGTTTACCCTTGCAATAGCCCTATTCAGCAATGCATCTGGAACCAAGGGACTATAAAGTTTTTTCTGAATAAAGTTGGTAAAACCTTTGATAGCTGATGCATAATCTTGGTGCTGCAAGGCTAGATATGCATATTTGTATAATGCTTTTTCATAGTAGGCAGTGGTTTCGTAGTTTTGGATGATCGTTTCTAAATTTTGCCGTGCGGCAGTAAAGTTATTGAGTAAATCATAGATGAGGGCTTTTTGATAACAGCTATGTGCAGGATAGTCAGGTTGGGCTTGCTCATACAGTGCTAATGCTTTTGAGTATTGTTTAAGTACGTAATAACAATCGGCTGTGCGAACTACTGCATCTGAGCGCCAGGTGTTGGATGTTTTACTGGTACATAAGCTTGTATATTCAAGAAATAGCGGCAGCGATTCTTTATAATTTTCCATATTAAAGTAAGCATATCCAAGTCCATAAACAGCATCTTGATAATAAGAGGTGTCTTTTTTGCCTTTCATTTGCACGACTGGTTGATAATGGCTGATCGCTTGTGGATATGCCTGCTGTGCTGCATAGCTTTCTCCTAGCCAGAGGTGGGCTTGTAGATTTATATCTGAATCATAGGTATAAAGTAAAGATTTTTCGAACCATGTAATTGCTTTGTCGTAATCTTCTTGGTTAAAATATGAATTGCCTTTATAAAAAGTAGCCTTTTGATAAACTTGTAAAATGGCATCTGGCTTTTCTGCCAACCCCTCAATATAGCCGATGGCTAAATCATAATTATTTGTATCTAAGTAAACTTGACTCAGTAACTTGTCTACGATCGCTGTATGTTCGTTGTTAGGATAAGACTTTTTAAATTTTTGAAGTGCATCAATAGCTACAGGAAGGTTACCTAGTTCGTAACTAAGTTGGGCGTATTGGAAGGCAGCTTCTAATTGTATGTCATTAAGAAAGTTTAATTGTCTTGCTTGATCAAATGCAGCTAAAGCCAGGTTCTTTTGATTTGTTTTGATGTATATGAGTCCCATATAATAGCTGGCCAGCTGAGAAAATTTTCCCCCTTTTAAAGCCAATTCTTTCAAATATTTGAGCGATTTGTAGTTGTCCCCTGTTTGGTATAGCGCATAAGCCAACCGATACCGTATCTCATCGGTTACTTCCGATGGCTGTAAATAGTTATAGTTTTCATAATGTAGAATAGCCGTTTTATAATTTTTTAAAAAGAAGTAAGATTCGGCCGTAAGGAGTTCTATGTCTTCTTGGTTTTTTAAAGATGGTTGTTTGACTTGTATTTCCTTCGCATACGCTATTACTTCATCAAATTTTTTTGCTTGATACAAGACTTCCAAGATGAGATAGGGAACAACAGCCTCATATGCTTCATTTTCTCCAGCTTTATATAAGTCTGTAAGTGCTGTTTTGTAATCTCCCTTTTTTAAGGCCAGGTAACCTGCATAATAGTTGCTGGCAGCTGTATAGGGTCCATCATGATTTTTGATGTAGTTAAAGTATTCTAAAGCTCGGTCAAAGTCTTTTTCACTCAAATAGGCATATGCCAATCTATACTGTAATTCGGCTCTTAAGGCATTATCTACCTGATTGAGATCCACAGCCAGGTAATATTCAATACATTTGGCGTAGTTCTGTTTGTTGCAATATATGTTGCCTAGTTCATAGTAGGCTAAGGTAGCTTGATGATGGTGTGGATATTTCCTTACAAATTGATGAAAACGTTCTTCGCCATCAGCCCTATCCAGCTTAACAGCACAAAACGCTGCATAATAAGAGGCTTCTATGGCATATTCGCTGCCTGGATGCTCAGCGACGTATCTATCCATATAATCCTGTGCTGCCTCATATTTTTGTTTTTCAAACAACTCGATAGCCTTTTGAAAATCTGAAGGGGCTGTACGTGCGGTCAGCAGCGCTTGCCCGTAACTACTTGAGTTATAGATAAGCGATATGATCAAGATGGAAATGTAATGCAATAGGGTTTTCATTATGATACTAAGCTAATAAAAGTGAAAATTTATATGACACCTAAATATATCAGTGTAATAGCTTAAATACTAATTCTTTTAAAATTTCTCCTTCTCCTACAAACGGATAAGCTACTCCTTTGAGCTGCATATCTGCTTCTTGTAAATAGTTGATGTTTTCAATGACTTTATTGATAGAATATTTTTTGGAAGCTGCCATATATTGTGGTATAAAATAATTGTTTACTTGTAAAGCTTGGGATAAAACTTGTGGAGACTTATCTCGAGCCTGATGAAGCAAAAGTATTTTACTGAAAAATGTAAATAATAGCGCAATCAGCGGTATAGCTACCTGATTTTTGGCGTTATCTACCAACTGAAATATAATCTGATTAGCTTTATATACATCTCGTGAAGCGATTGCATGCTGTAGTTCAAATGCATTAAACTGTTTACTAATTCCTACGTATTCTTGGATGATGGTATCTGTAATTTTATCTCCTGGCTGCAAGTTCAAAATTACTTTGTCTAACTCCTTAGCTAACCGACTTAGGTCGCTCCCTACAGATTCTTCTAACATGAAAATAGCCTTTTCAGAGATGCTCATCTTTTTTTCTGTAACATAGTTAGTAATCCAAGGTGACAACTGATTGTTGTATAGGCGGTTGGAGTTTGTGAAGATAGCCTGTTCTACTAATACTTTACTTAAAGTTGTTTTATTAGATAGCGTCTTATGTTTGTATCCAAAAGCTAATATAGTTGTTGGATTGGGTGACTGCAGATAGTTTATTAAAAAAGCTTGACCTGCATCGCGATGTAAATCTTGTAAGTCTTGTGCTTCTTTTACAATAACTACCTGCCTTTCTGCTCCTACTGGATATTGCTTAGCCTGGGCTATAACTTGGCTGATAGTATGCTCTTTACCATATAGGATTGTTAAATTAAATATCTTTTCCGATTCATCTAATATCTGATGTTCTAGATAGTCTATGATACAATCTATATAATAAACTTCTTCTCCTTGAAGGAAATAAACAGGGGCATATTGTCCATTTTTGAACGTATCTAGTACCTGTTGTGCTGTCATAGTAGGCATACGTATGCAAAATTAATAAACCATGAACCTGAGAATAAAACTTATATAATGATTTTTTAAACTACGATCTTATTTTGGATTGTAAAATACATAAAATCATCCTTTTTTCAGATAAAAGTTGTCCTAGTATTATTTTTCTGATAACTTTCATGCTGGATGACTGCTCGAAGTTTCTTAATTAAATAGAAATGGAGGATCTTATAAGTAGACTTCTTCTGAAACCAAGAATTGGGTTCACTGGGCAGGAAGAAATTTGTGAGAAACCGGAGTTTACTTTAGTAAATGAGGATTTTGAACAAATTACTGACGAACCCAGAGGGCTCAAGGCGAAGGTTTCAGAAGAAGTCTAAATATAATCGATCTTTTAGAGATTAAACCAGCATCTTTCAAACTCTTTTATGATTGCATACATTCAGGGAAATCTTGTTTATAAATCACCTACACAGATTATTGTGGATGCAGGTGGAATAGGGCATGAACTCTATATTTCGTTGCATACCTATGAGGCGCTAAAGGAAATAGTGCATGGTAAAATTTTTACCTACTTACATATTACCCAGGATGCTCACACATTATATGGTTTTGTGAATATAGAAGAAAAGCAATGGTTTTTACATCTTCTTGGTGTAAATGGTATTGGGCCACGTGTAGCTATCACTATTTTATCTTCATTGAGGCCGAACGAACTTCAGCAGGCTATTATAACCCATAATACCGCCGCATTACAAGCTATTAAGGGCATAGGTCAGAAAGTAGCTCAGCGTATTATCTTAGAGCTACATGGTAAAGTAATGAAACTTGACACGATGCTACCTATTCAACCAGGTGGCCAAGGCGATATATACCAAGAAGCATTGGCAGCGTTAATTAAATTGGGCATGAACAAAACAAATGCGGAGAAATCGATGGCTGCAATTTTAAAGAATTATCAAGGTGAAATAACCGTAGAAATGCTTATTAAGCTCTCTTTAAGTAGTTAAGTTCACTATTTTTAATATAAAATATCGTATAAAATCTTACAAAGGATATATACTTGTGTCAAAGAACGAAGAATGTATATACGCTATCAAGCAACTTGATGGAAAGTCAGAAATAAATTATTCAATTTGGTTGCTTTTATCATAGAAATCTTCCTGCCCAGCGAACAAAATTCTTGGTTTTGAAAGAACTCTATTTTTTTACCTCTTACCTCACATCCGCTCGGTTTTACCAAGTGGAAAATAATCATCACTCGGCACAGCCGAGCGATTGATTAGGAGAGTTAGTAGAGATAGAAAAAAACTATGTCTCTGATTCTTCCAATAGTTCTAGTTCAGAGACAGCTTCTTCTACTGATCCCACTAAAGTTGAATCTCCTGTCTCAAATACTCCTTGGAGGGAAAGAAATTTTAATACATCATTTTTACCTATTGATGCTGAAAGTATACAGTATATTAAAGAGATAGGTAGAGGAGGCATGGGTCAAGTTTTTAAGGCTAAATACCAAGAAAAAGAAGTAGCGGTTAAAAGTCTCCATAACCTTGACAAAAAACAAATTGATGCTTTCAAAAAGGAAGTTATAATTATAGCAAATCTTAAGCATCCAAACATTATTAGTTTTCTGGGCTTTTTTACAACTCCGGGGATGATTTATCGACCAGGACCTTATCCTGAACAAGATGCATTCATGATGGAGTATGCGTCACAAGGTTCATTGTGGAATTTGTTAAAAAGTCACAAGGAAGTTAGAGATTGGGATACTGAATGGAAACTACGCTATCAAATTGCCTTGGATGTGGCTGAAGGGTTAAATTATTTGCATCAGTGGGATATAGTGCACTGTGATTTAAAGAGTGATAATATTTTATTGGATAGTAGAGGACGAGCAAAAATTACAGATTTTGGTACAGCTGCATTAAAAACGGAAAATCAGACGTATGGAGAGTAGCTAGGTGGAACTTGGCGATGGATTGCACCTGAACTATTTGGTCAAGATAAAAATAGTAAAGCTGGTGATGTATATAGTTATGGGATGGTATTATGGCAATTGGAAGCTCGTAGAGAGCCATTTGAGCAGTATAATAATGCTTATCAAATTGCTAAATATATCTCAGAAGGCAATAAAGAAAATATCATTGATTATAATATTGATTCAACAATCAAAAAAATTATAGAATAGTGTTGGTTAGCTGAGTTGAAACGTCCTAAAATGAAGATTGTGAAGCATTTGCTAGAGTCAAATCATCCTGATTTTGAAGTATATCATCAAGAGTATTGCTTAGGAGAAAAAGCAGAAAAAGGGCAAGAGGTTACTCCCATTTCTGGCTTACTAAAGCAAGCCAAGAAAGGAGATGCTACAGCTCAATATAACTTGGGGTTGAAGTATGAGCAAGGTATAGACGTACCTCGAAATTATCAAAAAGCAATAAAATGGTATCAAAGAGCAGCTGACCAAGAATTTGTAGCTGCACAAAGTAGGCTAGGAGTGATATATCAAAATGAGCCAATAGTAAAAGGGCTAGTAGTAAAACTAGGTAGTCTAATAGTAAAAGTAGATTATCAAGATGCATTGAAAGAAGCTTTTAAATGGAATTGGAAAGCGGCTGAACAAGGCAATGTAAATTCACAATATAATCTGGGATGGATGTATGGAAATGCCAAAGGGGTAACTCGGAATTATCAAGAAGCAATAAAATGGCATCAAAAAGCAGCTGACCAAGGATTTGTAGGTGCACAATATACCCTAGGGTGGATGTATGAAGAAGGTTTAGGGGTAGGGCGGAATTATCAAGAAGCAATAAAATGGTATCAAAGAGCAGCTGACCAAGGTTTTGCAGATGCACAAGCTAAAGTTGATGAGCTAAATAAATTGTTAGGCAAGTAATCAATTGTACATAATTGTCTCTTTTGTTTGAAGGCAGCCAGCTTACAAATGAGGCGATATTTAAGAACCTGTTTCCTATATCGAATCGGCTATATTAGCCTTATATTAATAGTTCTTTCCTGTTGATTTTTTTTATAAAAAGGACTTGCATATGTGTTAACTAGCAACTAATATAAAGTCAACACTTGTAAATTACGTAAAATATGCAAAGAGATTACAGATTAAATCAGAAACTATTAGCCGCTGTATTACTTGTAAGTTTGTTTTTACAAAGTTGCAGTGATTTTTCAAATTTTTCTGCCCCAGAAGTAAAAGAATCCATAGACTTCATCGCGAGTTCACCTAATGAACGTGACGATCTAAAATCAAATAATGCAACTGCTATTAAAGAGTTAGCAGGTCGAGAACTTACAGCAAAGGGAGGGCATCTAGTTATTTTTCATGAACAGGATGAAAAGTTACAAGCAGATGTAGAAATGAATATACCAGAAGGCTTTAGTAAAACGTATACTAATTTATCTGTTAATATAGCTCCAGATATAGATGTAGCACAGCTGTCACATTTAAATAAAGAAGAACAGCAAAGAATTATTCATTTTAATTTATCCCAAAGTGGACAACCGGCTAGCATATCTATTTGTAAGAAAGGGCTCCTAGGAGGAATGAAAAGAAAAAGAGAAGATGAAGATAAAGAAAAAGATAAAGAAGGAGAAAAAAAAGATAAATTAACAATAGAACAATCTAATTCAGACAAGCCAAATAAACATCCACATTTGTTAATAGATGAGAAAACTTCTAAGGATGGGGCAGATCAATCAACTGATAAAGGATTTTCATCTTCTAATGAGAAATCTTGTGAGGGAAACTCTATTATCTGTTCTACACTTATAGGAATTCCTCCCGAAATTAAACTGTGCATTTTTTCCTTTTTACATTCATCAACCCTTTTGAATGTTCGGCGAGTTTGCAGAGAATTTAATGAGTTAATTCTTTCAGAACATACTCTTTGCAGAGATTATTTGGGAAATATGCAAGTTATTCCTTCCGAGATGTCCGACACATTTGATTCTTGTACGCAAAGGATTAAAAGGATTAAGTCTAATCGGTCAAGTCATCAAAATAAGCACTCGCTTAGCTGCGCTTATCTCGAGTTAGGAGAGATGTACTTTACACATCCAAAAAATTATTTATATTATAAAGAGGCTTTAACCTATTACAGAAAAGCTTATAAATTAGATTTATCTGAGGCTACTTTTAAGTTAGGTTTGATGCATGAAAAAGGACAAGGGGTATACGTAGATTATGGGAAAGCTGTAAAGCTGTATGCTAAGGCAGCAAATCAAGGACATGTCGAGGCACAATATAATCTGGGCTGGATGTTTAAAGGAGGGAACGGGATCAAAAAGGATGAAAAAAAGGCATTCTTCTGGATTGAAAAAGCAGCAAATAAAGGATATGCAAAGGCGCAAAATTTATTGGGCTGGATATACGAAAATGGAAGTGAGATAGCAGCAGATGAACAAAAGGCAGTAGAATGTTATCAAAAAGCAGCGGATCAAGGACTTGCAGTGGCACAAAATAAGCTGGGTGTGAGATATGCAACTGGAAGAGGGGTAGCAAAGGATGAACAAAAGGCAGTAGAATATTATCAAAAAGCAGCGGATCAAGGACTTGCAGTGGCACAAAATAATTTAGGTATGATGTATCAAGCTGGAAGAGGAGTAGCAAAGGATGAACAAAAGGCATTTGAATACTATCAAAAAGCAGCAAATCAAAGAGATGCCTATGCACAATATAATCTGGGCTGGATGTATGAAAATGAAAATGGAGTAGTAGCAAACGATGAACAAAAGGCATTTGAATACTACCAAAAAGCAGCAAATCAAGGACATGTCCAGGGACAATATAATCTGGGCTGGATGTATGAAAATGGAAAAGGAGTCGAAAAGGATGAACAAAAAGCATTTGAATATTACCAAAAAGCTGCTGATCAAAGACATGTCGAAGCACAATATAACCTAGGTGTGAGGTATGCAAATGGAAATGGAGTAGTAAAGGATGAACAAAAGGCATTTGAATACTATCAAAAAGCTGCTGAGCAAGGACATGTCGATGCACAATATAACCTAGGTGTGAGGTATGCAAATGGAATGGGAGTAGCAAAGGATGAACAAAAGGCATTTGAATGGATTCAAAAAGCAGCTGGTCACGGACATGCAGAGGCACAAGCTAAAGTTGAAGGAATAAGCAAAATTCTCGGTTCTATCAAGGATAGTATAGCTTAAATAAACTCGATTTAGTAGTACTCGGAGATCGGGAGAACCTATCTCGTGCGGAATTGATCGGCAGGAAATGGACTCGTCTGTGGAAACACGAGCTCTATATCAAAGAGGGGTTTGAAAGAAGTCTATTTTTTTAGATGATAATATAGAAAAGCAAGCAGGTTTAAACCAAATAGAGTTAGTCGAAAGTAAATATATCAATGATTAAGGCGTGATGTAGGTAATACAGTTTACATCTAACTATCAAAATGGGGGATAGACTCTAAAATTTCAGGAATAAAACCACCATAGCTAATTTTCCAGCATCCATATTCTTGCCCATTACTTATTACAAGTAATTTTGCTCTAACCTGTCTATTGTAGCGAGCTAGTTGGCTATAAGCTTTGTCTGTGATGGCTACATGGGATGCTTTGCACTCTGCTATAAGAAAAGGATTTCCCTGCTTATCATAGGTAACTATATCAGGTCTATTGATCAGATAATGCCCCTGTATCTGCCTTTCCACACTAATTAAGGCTTTAGGATATGAAAGCTCTTGGATCAAATAGTGTATGAGATGTTGTCTGGTCCACTCCTCAGGAGTTAATCGTACGTATTTTTTACGTATAATATCAAATATATAATATTTACCTTCTATAATTTGAAGTTTGTAGTTAAAAGTAGACGAATTAGTAAATTTCATGTGATTCAAAGCATGCTACTTAATTTGCGTGGTTTATAATTTGTATTTACAACTGTAGATTTTATTAATAAACCTTTGTTATATTCTTGACCTGATAGTTTATACAAATTATTACTTAACTATGAGTATGAAAAATTTTCACCTGTTATTTGTAACTACCCTTATACTTTTGTTTGCAGTTGCTTTTGCTTTTAATAATTCTCCTGCTCAAGTTGCTTCTCTAACTAAACAAGATTGGATTGACTATCATTTTGAGCGACTTTCTTTAGAAGAACAAATTGGGCAACTTTTTATGGTAGCAGCCTATTCTAATCGAGATGAAAAACATCACGTATCCATAGAAAACTTGATACGCCAGTATCATATTGGCGGACTTATTTTTTTTCAAGGTGACCCTATTAGCCAGGCAAAACTTACTAATAGATATCAACAGCCAGCAAAAACACCTTTACTTATTGCCATAGATGCTGAGTGGGGGTTGGGTATGAGATTAACCAATACAATTAGTTACCCTCGACAAATGACGTTAGGTGCTATTCAAGATAAGCAGCTTATTTATAATATGGGAGCTGAAATAGCGCGTCAGATGAAGCTGATAGGTGTACATATCAACCTAGCTCCTGTAATGGATATCAATACTAATCCAGTTAATCCAGGCATAGGTAGTAGATCGTTTGGGGATAGCAAAGGAGCCGTAACTAGTAAAGGATTAGCCTATATCCAAGGTCTACAGGATAATGGTATTTTGGCGGTAGCTAAACATTTTCCTGGCATGGGAGATGCTAGCAAAGATGCGCATGATGATCTACCTACTATCTCCTGTGATACTAGTAGATTGGAAAATATAGAGCTTTATCCATTTAAAGAGGCTATCCTTGCTGGTATTGGTGGAATTATGGTTTCTCACGTATACTTGCCAGCCTATGATACTACAGCTAACCGTGCTGTATCGCTGTCCTCCAATGTTGTTACACAACTTTTGAAAAAAAAATTAGGATTTGAGGGACTAGTGTTTACCGATGCACTTAATATGAAAGCTGTTACCAAATACTATCAGCCGGGTGAAGTGGATTTACTAGCTTTGCAAGCAGGTAATGATATATTGCTCTTTCCCGAAGATGTCCCCAAAGCTGTTGCGTTAATCAAAGCAGCTATCGAAAAAGGCCAGTTAGATAAAAGGTTGATAGAACAAAAAGTTAAAAAGATTCTGGCAGTAAAATATGAATTGCATTTGCATGAATGGAAGCCTGTAGAAATAGATGGCTTGTATGAAAAGATAAATACTCCCCAGGCACAGCTACTTAAGCAACAGTTATTTGAGCAAGCTATTACAGTAGTAGCCAATCAGGATAATTTGATTCCTATTACGAAACTATCTAAGCATAAAATTGCATCTCTCTCTATTGTCAAACAGCCCGTTACTTCTGGTTCTCAAGAACTCCCTGAAAAACAAATATTACCTACTGATAAGTCAGCAAATATATTTAGTCAGATGTTAGCTCAATATGCTCCTGTCTCGCATTATAGACTTAACAGGACTTCCTTAAATACTATATTGCTTCGGAAATTGGCAGATGAATTAGAAAAGTACACATTGGTAATTGTAGATATACATGATATAGCTGGTAATAGAGCCAATAAGTTTGGGTTACAACCAGAGTTACTACAATTTTTAACTAACCTACAGAACACCCAAACCAAAGTTTTGTTGATAGTTTTTGGCAATGTTTATAGTTTAGAGTTATTCCAAAATATGAATCATCTTATAGCAGCTTACCAAGAGGATTCTGTAGCTGAACAAGTAGTTCCACAAATAATTTTTGGAGCCTTACCAGCTGTAGGAACATTACCGGTTAGTATTCCAAATGCTTGGAAGTCAGAGTGGGGTATTAGAACGAAAAGCTTACAAAAGCTTAGCTATACGTTGCCAGAGGCTGTGCAAATGGATAGCGGGGTCTTAGCAGGTATTGATAAGGTTGTAGAAAAAGCTATTGTAGAAGAAGTTATACCAGGTTGCCAAGTATTAGTAGCCAGAAGAGGTAAAATAGTTTTTGAAAAGCCCTATGGCTATCACACCTATGCAAAAAAAAATCCGGTTACAAATACAACACTCTATGATATAGCTTCTATAACCAAAGTAATAGGACCTTTACAAATACTTATGTATTTGGTAGGTCAAGAAAAGTTAGATATAAGTAAGAAAATATCTTTTTACTTACCGGAATTGCGTTCCACTAATAAAAAAAATCTGACTATCAAGGCCATTCTAGCTCACCAGGCTGGATTGCTAGATGCTAGTGTGATAAGGAATATTTTATTTCAAAAAGATACCAAATTAAGTAGAAAATTGTTCAGTAATATGCCCTCTGCTAGTTATCCGAATAGGATAGGTATGGACCTATATACTCCTCATCTGCTAAAGGAACTCATGTGGGATGTTTATATTTCCTCTCCTGTAAAGAAAAAGAAATTATTCAGACCGCATACCCTTCACTATAATGACGTGAGTTTTCATATGATGCATAAGCTAATAGAAAAGTTGTTGCAGCAGCCCATGGAAATTTTCCTATCTGGTAAATTTTACAAATCCTTAGGAGCTCACCTAATTGGCTATAATCCACTGGAAAGGTTTAGTTTACAACAGATAGCTCCTACAGCAGAATATGATTTTTTTAGAACTACCCCTATCCATGGCATCGTACATGACCCACAAGCTGCTATTTGCGGAGGAGTAGCAGGTAATGCAGGTCTTTTTAGTAATGCACATGACTTAGCAGTTATCTTACAAATGAACTTACAAGGCGGTTATTATGGTGGTAAACAATATTTAAAAAAAGATATTATCCAACGGTTTGCTAGTAAGGCCTTTAAAAATAACCGACGAGGACTTGGATGGGATAAACCAGAAATGAAATATAAACCTAATACTTCTAGGTATGCTTCTGCTTCTACCTATGGGCACTTAGGTTTTACAGGCACAGCAGTTTGGGTAGATCCACAACACGAACTAATATATATATTCCTATCTAATAGAACTTATCCTACAGAGTCTAATAATAAGTTGGCTGAACAGAATATTCGTGTCAAACTACAGGATATTGTTTATCAATCGCTTCAAGATATTGCGTGGAAAATATAAGCTTAAGCCCCATTTACAAGCCTGCATGTTGTATTTCCTAATCAATCGCTCGGCTGTGCCGAGTGATGATTATTTGTCACTTAGTAAAACCGAGCGGCTGTTAGGTAAGAGGTAAAAAAATAGAGTTCTTTCAAAACCAAGAATTTTGTTCGCTGGGCAGGAAGGAATTTGTGAGGAACCGGAGTTTACTTATAGTAAATGAGGATTTCGAGCAAATTACTGACGAACCCAGGGGACTTAAAGGCGACGGTTTTGAAAGAACTCTAATAAATAAGAATAGTTTAAAAAAACGTTTTGTTTCTACTCTACTGTCACAGATTTAGCCAAATTTCTAGGTTGGTCTACATTACATCCTTTTTCTACAGCTATATAATAGGCTAGCAACTGCAACGGGATCACAGATACAATAGGCATCAGTGCTTCGTGCGTAGCTGGTACTTCTATAATATGGTCTACAAGTTGTTTGACGTGTTCGTCGCCTTGGGTAACAATTGCAATAATTTTTCCTTTTCTAGCTTTAACTTCTTGAATGTTAGAAATGATCTTTTCATAAATTCTATCCTTTGTGGCAATAAATACTACGGGCATATCTTCATCAATCAATGCAATGGGCCCATGCTTCATTTCTGCAGCAGGGTAGCCTTCAGCATGTATATAAGACAACTCTTTAAGCTTTAAAGCACCTTCTAAAGCTACTGGATAGTTATAACCCCTTCCTAAATACAAGAAGTTGGTTGCGGATTTGAATAAATTAGCTAACTCCTTAAGCTTAGATGCATGTTGCAGCATCGCTTTTACCTTGTCAGGGATACTTGCTAATTCTGTAATGATTTCTTCAAATTTACTGGATGTGATCGTTTTTCGTCGTTGAGCTAAAGATAAGGCCAATAGCATAAGCACGGTAAGTTGAGCTGTAAAAGCTTTCGTACTAGCCACACCTATCTCTGGCCCCGCGTGGGTATAGATACCTGCTTGAGTAGCTCGGGCAATAGAAGATCCTACCACATTACAGATGCCTAGTACAGTAGCTCCTTGTGCTTGAGCTAGTTCAATGGCTGCTAGTGTATCGGCAGTTTCTCCTGATTGCGAAATAGCTAGCATGATTTCTCCTGGTTGAATGATCGGATTTCTATAACGAAATTCAGAAGCGTATTGTACTTCCACAGGTATTCTGCATAATTCTTCTAAGAAATACTCCGCTACCATGCCGGCCAACCAAGATGTTCCACAGGCTAGAATCGTAATCTTAGGTGCATGGACCAACTGATCCATATGTGCTTCGATACCTCCCAGTTTGATCGTTTTGTGGGGTATATCTAGCCTTCCACGCATACAATCGGTTATAGAAGTAGGTTGCTCAAATATTTCTTTCAGCATAAAATGTTCAAATCCACCCTTTTCTATAGCTTCTAATTGGATTTCTAATTTTTGTATATAAGGAGTTATAGGTACATTCTTAATGTCGTTTAAAAAGAGCATGCCATCTTTAATAACTGCAATTTCATAATCATTTAAATAAATCACTCGATCTGTATATTCCAAGATCGGTGTAGCATCAGAGGCGATAAAAAACTCATCCTTACCGATACCAAGTACGAGGGGACTGCTTTTTCTTGCACCAATAAGTGTATTAGGGTGGTCCTGGGATATAATAACAATACCATAAGCCCCTACCACTTTGTTAAGGGCTAGGCGCACCGCCTCTTCTAAGGAACAGTTATTACATAACTGTACATCTTCAATGAAGTTGATGAGTACTTCTGTATCTGTATCGCTTTTAAAAATGTATCCTTTGCTAAGAAGCTCCTGTTTGAGGATACTATAGTTTTCGATAATACCATTGTGTATAATGGCTAGCTTACCAGAAGCAGATAGGTGTGGATGTGCATTTGTGTCGTTTGGAACACCATGCGTAGCCCAGCGGGTATGTCCAATTCCAATATGGCTATTTAGCTTTTCTTGAGCTATTAAGGCTGCTAGATCATGCACTTTGCCTGCTTTTTTATATACTCGGATTCCACTATCTAACCAAGCAATTCCTGCACTGTCATAACCTCTATATTCTAATCTTTCGAGTCCTTTTAAAATGGTAGGATGGATGTTTCTATGACCTATGTAACCGATAATTCCACACATCTGTTTATTTATTTTGTTTTATCTAATTCTGTTTGTTGAATTCACCAATTTTTCATCTTTTCTAATAAAATAATTGGCCAAAAAATTACTTACTACGGCTATTATTGGCATCAAAAACCCTATCCTATATTGGCCTGATATTTCTGGCAGTAAGGCGCTCTGGTTCTTGGTGACTAAATATACAATTGTTCCTAACAAAGCGGTTAATAAAAGACTATTTAATGCGCCTAGTTTAAGCTGTAACATTCTATTATCAAACCGGATGATTGCATAAATAGCAATCAAAATAATTACAATAGATAGGCTACCCAATAAAGCGTAGGGCATCAACCAGGTGTTAGATAGATGCTCAGTGGTATGAATATCTTGTAATTTCCATGGATACAATATATAGCCATGGGTGGTATTGGGATCTATTTTATTCCATATAGGCAAGAAGAGAAAAGCAAAAATAGAGCAGACTATCATGCATAAAAACATGGTTTGTATACGTTGTAGCATTATTTATTCGTTTATAAAATGTAACTTATTAACTTAATGTTGCATACCTGAGGACTGAAACTTTCATTTTCCCATTTGATAAGAAATTAAATAAATTTTTTTTAGCTTAAGCTTTATTTGTTTAAAACAAATTTCGCCTGCGGCGCGCCTTACTTTTTTTGTGGCAGAAAAAAAGTAAGCAAAAAAGTCACCGCCTTGCAGAAAAGGCGGTTTTTTTTAAACTTTTCCCCAGCCTTCTGGGTAGTATAATGCTTGGATCTTTTTAAATTACAAAGTAAAGTTAGTAATCCCATCTCTTAGTCGCGTAAGACGAGTTATTTATTAGATAACATGCTTAATAACTTAGTTAAAGTAGACTTTAAAACTCTTCTGTCTACGATAAAATCTAAGAAGCCGTGCTCTAGTAGAAATTCAGAAGTTTGAAAGCCTTTGGGCAGATCTCTTCCAATCGTATCCCTGATGATTCTAGGTCCTGCAAATCCAATTAATGCACCTGGCTCAGCAATATTAAAATCGCCCAGCATAGCAAAGGAAGCTGTTACACCACCTGTAGTAGGGTCGGTGAGGAGCGATATATAAGGTAACTTAGCTTGTGCTAGTTGCAATAGTTTGGCTGAAGTTTTTGCCATCTGCATTAAAGATAAGCTGGCTTCCATCATGCGTGCTCCCCCAGATTTGGAAATGATCAGTAAAGGTGTTTGATTCTGTAAAGCATGGTCAACGGCTCTTGCTATTTTTTCACCTACTACCGAACCCATAGATCCTCCAATAAAATTAAAATCCATACACGCAATCACTATATTAATCCCATTCATGGCACCGTAGCCTACTTGGATAGCGTCCTTGAGATGGGTTTCTTTCTGAGCTTGTTGTAGCCGCTGTACATAAGACTTATTATCTACAAATTCAAGGGGATCTCCAGATGTAAGCTTAGAAGCAATTTGTGTAAATTGGTTATTATCAAATAATAATTCAAAGTATTCTTTAGAGCCTATACGAACATGGTAACCATCTTCTGGAGATACATAAGCATTTTCTTTGATCTCTTTGAGATGGACGATTTTTCCTTTAGGGGTTTTGTACCATAGCCCATCAGGAGTTTCTTTTTTATGTTGCGTAGGAGTTAAAATTCCTTTTTGTTTTCTTCTAAACCAGGACATAAGTAAAAATTTATGGTTGGGTTAATAGAGTTTGGAAAAAACTCTAATGTTTTTATTATAAATCAAGCTATACTAATTTTTGGTTCTAAATATACATCTTGTATGGCATGTAACAATTCGATTCCTTCTTGGATGGGCCGCTGGAAAGCTTTCCGTCCACTGATGAGTCCCATTCCTCCTGCACGTTTGTTAATAACGGCTGTTTTTACTGCATCTGCTAAATCATTGGGGCCTTCTGCAGGCCCTCCAGAGTTAACAAGTCCTATTCTGCCCATATAGCAATTAGCCACTTGGTAGCGGCATAGATCTATGGGATGTGATGAGCAAAGTTCCGTATACATTTTAGGATGAGTCTTACCGAAATTTAATGCTATAAAACCTTTATTACAAGTAGGTAGCTTTTGTTTAATGATATCGGCTTGGAGAGTAACCCCTAGATGGTTGGCTTGTCCTGTTATGTCTGCTGCAAAATGATAGTCCGCTTCTTGCGTGTTAAAACTACTATTTCTTGCATAGCACCATAGAATAGTTGCCATACCTAGTTCATGCGCGTGTTCAAATGCTTGCGAAATTTCGATAAGTTGCCGATTGGCCTGTGCAGATCCAAAATAAATGGTAGCACCCACCGCCGTAGCACCCAGGTTCCATGCCTCTTTTACTGATCCAAACATAACTTGGTCATACTTATTGGGGTAAGTCATGAGTTCATTATGATTGAGTTTAACGATGCAAGGAATCTTATGCGCATATTTTCTAGCTATGATACCCCATGTTCCTAGGGTTACGGCAACTGCACTACAACCCCCTTCAATTGCTAACTTGATGATATTTTCAGGATCGAAATATAGCGGGTTGGGAGCAAAAGCAGCGCCAGCAGTGTATTCTATGCCTTGATCTACGGGTAAAATAGAAAGATACCCTGTATGGGCTAACCTACCATGGTTCCAAAGGGAGCCTAAACTTTTAAGTACTTGTGGGCTTCTGTTGGAGGGTAGAAATATTTGTTCAATAAAATGAGGATTGGGTAGGTGTAAAGATTTTTTATCTATAGTTTTGCTCTGATGGGTTAGCAAATCTTCTGCAGATGTACCTAAGAGCTTTTGTATATCGCTATAAGTCATGTCTTTTACTTAAAATTTATACAGGTAAAATTAGGTATTTAAAAATTATGTAGCTTTACAGCATGTAATCTATTGCAAAAGTATTGAGAACTAGCCAATAATTTATTTTCTTTGACAACAAATATATAAGAGTTCTTTCCAAACCAAGAATTGGGTTGTCTGAGTAGGAGGGAATTTGTGAGAAATCGGAGTTGGAGTGTCAGGGCTGGGGCCCTGACACGCACTTACTGACGAACTCAGGAAGCTCAAGACGACGGTTTAGAAAGAATTCTACACGGTGATTGTAGCTCAGTTGGTTAGAGCGCTGGTTTGTGGCACCAGAGGTCGCGGGTTCGAGTCCCGTCTCTCACCCCATAATTACTTGGCATAGCCAAGTATAATATTCGTCACTCGGCGAAGCCGAGCGACTGCCCCTTTCCGTGTCCTATGGCATACAGGACACAATAAATATGGTCTGTGAGTATCAGATCATGGACTTTTAAGCAGATTTTTTTAAATCAAAAAGCCTACATACAGCATATGTAGGCTTTTGAATAAGTTATATCTACTTGTAACTTTTATATATAAGTAGATAGGATTATTTGTAATTATTACTTCTTATCTTTTTTTCTTCTAATCATCCTTTATTCTGCTTCTTCTGTTCTTTCTCCTTTTGCTTTTTATCCGCTTCCTCTTTCTTCTTTTTCTCTTTCTCCTCTTTCTCCTTTTGCTTTTTATCCGCTTTCTCTTTCTTCTTTTGCTCCTCATCTTCTTTTTTCCACTCTACAGTAACGGTTTTATCGGCATCTGCTGTGCCTTCTAAATGTATTATAATGTTTATACTGTCAGCTAAGCCTGGATGTATAGTAAATAGTAGATCGTGTTTATGATCCATTTTTAATCGCTCCAGGAAAGTAGCATATACTTTTTCGGTAAGTAGGCTTTTCAAATTAACTTTATCACCTTTTTTTACATGCTGGCCACCATGATTAAGAGTTACGGCGGAAATATCCCCTGTAGAATTTTCTACTTCATACCAAAAATTAATTTTTTCTGTTTGTTCATCCGTTGGTTCCTTTCCTTTATTATTAGCTAATTCAATGGTAAAGTTTGGATCTGTTGGCTTTCTATCTTGAAGTGACATCACTATCTCTGGCAGAGAATTTGAATCATCCTCGTCATTTTCTCCCTCTTTACCTATTTCTTTTTTGAGCTTCTTTTGTTCTTTTTCATTCGCTTTAATTTCTTCTTCTAATTCCTTCACCTGTTTGTTATTTTGTTTGATTTCTTCGCCATTCTTGCTTTTGGTGTTTTTGAGCGCTTCTTTAGCCTGCTTTACGTTACTTTCTTTGGTAGGGTCAGTCTTATCTGCGTCTTTGGCAGCTTTAACTTTGCCTTTAGATTCTGCTATCTCTGCATTAAGTTTATCATTTTTATTTTGTAGCTCTTGTTTTTGCTGTTCAAGTTCTGTATGTTTTGCTTCGAGTTGAGCAAGTTTATCTTCTTTCTCCCTCAGCGCTTTCGTTTCTTCAGTTTCGGACCATTTTACAGGAACTTCAGTTAGCAAAGAAGTTCCACCTGTAGCGTCACTAGTCTCTAACCGGATCGTAAATATAGCTTCTGCTTCCTTTTCGGGGTTATGTGCCGTTATTGTGATAGGATTTGTTGATTGTTCTTCGTGTAGCTCACTCATGTCAGGGAATATCTGCTTTAGGCTAGCTTCAGATTTACTGGTATTACCAAGTAGGAACGAAACATTTTCTTTGCTGCTTACAATTTTCACATTGAGTTTATCGAGGTCTTCCGAAGTTAGGTCGCCTCCTTTTAAATTTTTTAAAGTAAATTCTTCTTCTTCCCCTATAAATTTAGCTGGAGGATTAATCACTATTTTGC
Source organism: Candidatus Amoebophilus sp. 36-38 (assembly GCA_001897825.1). Lineage (GTDB taxonomy): Bacteria > Bacteroidota > Bacteroidia > Cytophagales > Amoebophilaceae > Amoebophilus. The sequence continues at coordinate 50,922 of MKUM01000066.1, read as the reverse complement.
TTTTTATCCATTCTACTTCTACAATTTTCATACTTTCGCCACCCGCATTGACAAGTTCAAAATTTATCTTGACATGAATAGCATCCTGAGCTGGAACGAGTGTAAACATTTCCTCAAAGGATTTTATTCCGCTAGCTGGATCTAGCTTGGCATAGTTGGTAAATTCACTTAATAATTTTTCAAAAGGTTGAGAGATATCTCCCTCATTATTTCCAGTTTCTGGATCATTTGCTGCTTCTTCATATTTTATGTGACTGCCGGTTGTTGTACCTGTGAACGTTTTTTGTTCAACAATATTAACTCTTAGTTTGAAATCACCTATAATCGCAGGCTTCCCGGAATCATCTGTTTGAAAAGTTACGTCTATAGAGGTCTCATTTTCACCTATTAGTAAGATCTTTCCTATCTGCATGCTTAGGTTTGCTGTATTATTCTTACCTCCGTTACAGGTGCAGGCTTCTGTGTTAAGAACAAGTATCAGCGCTGCTATTTGGCCTATTAGGCGTCGTGTATTTTTATTGCTAAATATTTCTGAGAGTTTCGTAATGTACATAGTGTATAGGATAGTGTTCACGATATAATAAATTGCAAATCTTATTCTTATAATCTAAGATTTAGTATTGAATATGGCAAGAGAAATCTATTAAATAGTTGCTAGTAGGAAGTCTATCTCTCTAAACTCAGGACTATGTTTGGGCTTGTATATTTGTTAAAATATAGTTAGCTTCTATAAAGAGTTTTGTCCTTTTTCTACTTCCATCTACGATGATAAATATTCCCCAATATCTACAACTAGCTATCAGGTTGTTATTGGTAATAATTTTATCAAGCAACTGCTCTCGTACTCAACATGCAAATAGACAACACTTAACTAAAGAACAACAGTTAATTAAGCTAAGACAAGAAGAAGCAATTTTGATTGCTCAATTAAAAGAAAATGTGCAACCCAGTCAATGGCAGATTTTAAATAGGAAAGTAATTAGGGAACTTAGAGAATATCCCCCGAAAGCCGCGCAAGAACTTGAAGTTAGTATTGGTATGCGTAGTGATTTAAATCGATCCTTACAGCAGTTTAAAGCTGGGGATTTGGATGCACAAGAAAAAGGAGCTGATGTATTAGTTCAGTTGATGAGAGGGGGATTTAGGGCAGAGACTGTGGAGCAGGCTATGGATGGTTTAGAGAAGTGGATCAAACTGCTTCAAAATTTTCAGCAACAGCATCAGCTTGAAAAGAAAACCTAGTATTTTTTTACCTGTGAGCCACAGACTCAAGAGAGAGGCTGTGGTTCCTAGTTCTAAGTAGGTAAAATCTAATTGTAATTAACTTCAACTTTCCTAAAATTAAGGGTAGTTACGCTGATGTCGTAGGATACAATTTTTGTAATGCCTTTTGTATACGTTCCATACCTTCTCGTATCACTTCGTCGGATGTTGCATAAGATATTCTTATACAATGCGGATTACCAAATCCTGTTCCTGAAACTGTGCTAACCTTGGCTTCTTGCAATAGATACATACAAAAATCATCTGCATTTTTGATGACAACTTTACCATCTGTATGTCCAAAATAATGGCTGATGTCTGGAAAAAGATAAAAAGCCCCCAAAGGGATATTACAAGTAATTCCTGGCATATGCTGAATGTATTTGATGGCCAAGTCTCTTCTACGTCGATAAGTATCGCGCATTTCTTGTATAATCTTAGGTTCTACATCAAAAGCAGCTAGGGCAGCACGTTGGGCAATAGAACAGGTGGCAGAGGTAAGCTGCCCCTGTATTTTTTCACACGCTTTGGCTAACCATAAAGGAGCCGCTAAGTAGCCTACTCGCCAGCCAGTCATGGCGTATCCTTTAGAAAACCCATTTACTGTTACCACACGATCTTTGATCTTATCTATAGAACCTATACTGGTAAGCCCTTCTGTAAAGTGGATATACTCATAGATTTCGTCAGCGATAACTAAAACATGTGGATGTCTTTCTAATACCTCCGCGATGCCCAACAAGGATTCCTTAGATAAAACCAAGCCAGATGGGTTACTGGGCGAAGAGTAGATAATCGCCTTAGTTTTAGGTGTGATGGCTTGTTCGAGTTGTTCACTAGTGGGTTCATAATGTCTTTCTTTGCTTCCCTTGATAAATACACACTTTCCTCCGGCTAACTCTATGTTAGAGGCGTAGCTTACCCAATAAGGCGTAAATACAATGATTTCATCTCCGGGGTCTAATAAACAAAAAAATAGGTTCGATAAAGATTGTTTAGCTCCTGTAGAAACGATAATCTGATTAGGCTCGCAGACAATCTTATTTTCATGCTTCAATTTTTTAGCAATGGCCTCTCGGAGATCTTTATATCCAGCTACGGGAGGATAAGAAAAATACTTGCCTGTGTCAATCGCTTGCTTGGCAGCTTCTTGGATCGAGTAGGGAGTAATAAAATTGGGTTCTCCCAAAGTTAGGTCGCATATATGATGGCCTTGTGCTTGTAATGATTGTGTTAGACTATGCATCGCTAGCGTAGCTGATTCGGCCATAGCGCGTATGCGCGACGAAAGAAAATGGTGCATTTTAATTATTTTATTTATGAGTACATATGTACCTTATTAACTACCCATATGTGTTTCTTAGTAAGAATGTAGGTATCACCTATAGAAAACAATACTTGATTAAGAGCATTTTTCTAGCGCAAATCAACTATTTCTAAGTCCTCGTAGTTTGCTGTATCGAATTCGAAATAACTATCTTCTATATCCATATCTGGTACCATCTCTACTAGCATAAAACTATGTATCGTACCGTTCTTATCCAAGGCTTTAATGTTTTTTATTTGATGACTTTCCTTTTCAATTAGCAAGCTAAGATGTGTTATGGAACTTTCTTGATCTGTTGGGGTGAGTTTTACCAAGTCACAAGCAACTTTATTGATTATTGTTTCCTTGAAAGAAGTAGGTATAAATCCTTGTTGATAGCTATGTAATAGCTGGATGGGTGAAAACACATCTGCTTCTTCTTCAGCTTGGCAGGTATTGATATGAACTTCATTGAATTCAGGAAAGTAACTCCAGAGGGTTGTTCCATTGCTAATTATAATTTGCTGGTCTAGTATAAGACGATATTTATTGGCTTTTATCCATAACTTACCCGCGATTTCTTGGACTTCTTCCGCATCTTTTTCTTGGATTGTATAAATAAAATCGGCTTGAAAACTGCTTGGAATCGTAATCTTATTTACTATTTCCTGGGCTTTAGCGTGAAATTTAGGTTTTGCTAGGAGGGTGGTATTACATAAAAGCAGAAAAAACAATACATAGCTCAATTTCTTGTACCTGTTCGTGGTATCCGGGGCTTCCCCTGACACGCTAAAATGCGTCAGATCTGGGGTCCTAACACCACATTCAACTATAGATTTATTGGATGTACGATTATGCATGCTGCATCGCTTCTTGTCGATTTTTAAGTAGCATTTCTAAGCTCCGTTCATCAGTTAACAACACTTCACGTGCTTTACTTCCTTCAAAGGGACCTACTATACCAGCCGCTTCTAGTTGGTCTATTAATCTTCCAGCTCGGTTATAACCCAGTTTTAATTTTCTTTGTATCAGCGAAGTGCTGCCTTGCTGATGCGCTACGATTAGCCTGGCTGCTTCTTCAAAGAGTGGATCACTTTCGCCTAGGTCTAATTCTAATTTCCCATTTTCTTCATCTTCTTCATAGGCAGGTAATAGGTAAGCCGATTCATATCCGCGTTGAGCGCCTATATAATCACAGACGTTTTCTATTTCGTGCGTATCTAAAAAGGGACATTGTAGTCGTATGATGGAGGAGTTCATAGAAAGTAACATGTCACCTTGCCCGACTAATTGCTCTGCGCCACCTGTATCTAGAATAGTTCTAGAATCTACTTTAGACGTGACTCTAAAGGATATGCGTACTGGGAAGTTAGCTTTGATGATACCTGTAATTACGTTTACAGATGGCCGTTGAGTAGCTAGAACAAGATGGATACCAATAGCCCTAGCCAACTGGGCTAATCTAGCAATAGGCATTTCTACTTCTTTGCCGGCTGTCATCATCATATCTGCAAATTCATCGATAACTAGTACAATGTACGGTAAGAATCTATGTCCTTTCTCTGGATTAAGTCTGCGCTTGATAAATTTTTCATTGTATTCTTTAATGTTTCTAGTTCCAGCTTGTTTGAGTAATTCATAGCGGAGATCCATTTCTAAACATAAAGAATTGAGGGTATGTACTACTTTTTTAGTTTCTGTAATAATTGGTTCTTCAGCTTGAGGCAGTTTGGCCAAAAAATGTCGTTCGAGATGACTGAATAATGATAGCTCTACTTTTTTAGGATCTACTAATACGAGCTTGAGCTGTGAGGGATGTTTTTTATAAATTAGAGAGGCTAGCAAAACATTGATTCCTACAGATTTTCCCTGCCCTGTAGCTCCTGCAATCAGTACATGGGGCATCCGTACTAGATCTACTATGACAGCCTCGTTAGAAATGCTTTTGCCTAATATAATAGGTAGCTCCATGTTACTTTTCATAAACTTGTCACTACCCAACATGTCCCTAAAAGGTACCATCTCTCGGTTCTTGTTAGGGACTTCTATTCCTATGGTGCCTTTGCCAGGTATAGGAGCAATGATGCGGATGCCCAATGCTGACAAGCTGAGTGCTATATCATCTTCTAGATTTTTTATTTTGGAAATCTTGACACCAGCTTCTGGTACAATTTCATAAAGTGTAACAGTTGGACCAATTGTTGCTTTAATGCTAGAGATCCCTATTCTAAAATCAGTGAGCGTTTTGATAATTTTATCCTTATTTTGCTCTAATTCTTCTTGGGTGACTTCTTTTTTGGCAGGCTCTCGTTCGTCTAATAAATCAATCGTAGGATATCGGTAAGTTGACAAATCTAGTTTAGGATCATAGTTATCTAAAGTTCCTTCTAAACTTTCTGTATGTTGAAAATGAGGATTATGTTCTTCTTGTGCTGAGTTATTATCTACGATAGAGAGGGGTACTTCTTTGGGATTGCTGATCTCTTTATTTAATAAACTCTTTCTTGGATCTATATCATCGTCCTCATCATTTTCTTCTTCTTCCTCTTGTAGTTCTAGTATATCAGACATTTGTTGTTTTTCTGAGCTTGTAGGTAGGTAGTTATCTGCTTGATCTATTAGTTTTTCGGCTGTAGGAATGGTGGGTGTAGGTTGTGGTTGAGAAGTGTTAGATTCGAGGTTTGTAAAATTTTGAAACCAGGGCTTCAGTGAGGTAATATTGAAGTAGTAAACGATGAATATTAATAAGGTAGTGAGTAAAAAGATCATAGTACCCCAGCCTAATAGACCATCAGATAGGATACCTAGTTCAAAAGCTATTCCTCCCAACAGGTTATCAAAAATGCTGGCTCCTGGAAATAATAACGCTATATATCCCAGGGCTAGATTCAGCCATAATATGCCAAATAGAGAGAAAGCGGTAACTTTATAAAGACTCCAGTTTTTCCAAAATCTGCTTTCTAAAAGCTTGGCACCTAACAGGTAGAGGGGAGGTACGATCAGAAAAGCAGTGATGCCCATCCATCTAAACATAAAAAAGTAGGCTGCCATGGCGCCTACTAGCCCTAGCCAGTTATGCATCGCTTTGCCTGCTGTTGTTATCCCTAATTCATGGACTGATTCCAGAATGCCTTGATCGAACTTGCCAGTTACTAGGTAAGAAATAAAGGCAATGCCTAAGAACCAGGCTATACCCTGTAATAGAATGCCTAATGCTATTCTCAAGCGTCGGTCTATGGAAAATCCTTTTAGCCCAAGTAATTTCTTTTGCTTTTTAGGGGATTCATTTTTCTCTTTATAGGTATTTTGTGCGATAGCCATAAATCTTATGGAAATTATCTTAGTAGTGTAAGCGCTATATCTGCATGTGTGTTGCGAAAGGCACCAAGCAATATAGGTAAGACAAAGGTAGCAGAAAATATATAAGGGAGGAAATATCTATAACAAAGAGATTTTAAAAGATAAACGTATTCTACTTCTTGTCTTTAGGTACTAAATATTCGAACATGATTCCGTTTTGTCCATGTTGGTACATAATAATAGATGGAGTAATAAAGTCTGGAAATTTTGAAGTTGATAAGCGAGCTTCAAAGGATAAATCAGATCTATCAAAGTCGGGAAATGTATTGTCGGGAGGTAAGAAATAGAGACAAGAAAAAATTTTTTTATCATTATCAGAATCGATGTCAGGATCTATTAGTAAGAAGTAAGGTATACCAAAAATTATGAAATCTATGCCTTCTACCCAAAATTCTTTAATGAAATTATTTGTTCTATTGATGCCGGTCAAACTTTTTGAAAATTGTTCTTCAAATTTTGAAATATTAAACGAATTACTATTTCCTTTCACTATTTCATTATAACTATGAATAACAAAATTCATTAGCATTATTTGCCGCATGAATTTAACCAGTAGTTGAATTTCTGTTTCTTCCAATTTTCTAGCTGTTGGTTCTACATCTAATTTTTGTAATAAGTCCTTTGTGTCCTGAATGAGCTTATCTGGATCATCAGTAGGTCTAATTTCCATATACTTGGTGTTTGTTAAGTCTACAGTTTCTACGATCTGCTTAGCTAACTCATAAATAGTAGTGCGTAAATTCTCCAACCAAGATTTCCACTTCTTATCTACTAAGATTTCATTCAATAAGATAGGCAGAAAAGCACGAAAACCACAGCTACCATCATGGTTTACCTGATACATATCATATGTAGTGTACAATTGAGGAATTTGCGAATAGGAAGGGGGAGTGGCTTGTAGAATATTCTTTTCTTCATGAGTGCCTGTATATGTATGCCAAATACCAGTTCGTTGGGGAGGTTGTGTAATTTCTAATCTATTAGATGTTGAAGGAGGCTTGGGATGCTTGTTACAAGTGCAACGGATGGGTGCTAATAAGATAATTAGAAAGCAAGTGGCTGTATGGATGGATTGTTTTACTAAAGTATGGCATATCATAGAAAGTAGATAAATAAACTATGAAGTAAAATTTTGGCTTTAAATCCACTAACTTCAGGTAAATAATTACCAAGTTTAACCAATGTACGTTAATATAGCTACTGTTTATGTATGATAAGCAAGTTCCCTAAGCTTTCCCCCAGTATTTTACCCTGTGTTGTTGCAGTTGTTTTGTAACTTGTCATTATTATTTAGAAGTTATCTTTGTTAAAAATTGTATTTTTTGTATACAACTAACTGCTGGTCGAGAATGAATGTAAATAAATGTGTTAATTTAACAAGATTAGGGATTAGACAAGAAGTTGCCCCAATATACTATGGATAAAAGATGGATTTTTCAGCCTGAACCGGCGCATGAACCAGTTACCTCGTTAGCGAATGCGATTCATGTGGATCATTGTATTGCCTCTTTGCTTGTTCAAAAGGGGGTAAACGATTTTGAGCAGGCTAAAAATTACTTCAGACCTTCTTTAGATGATTTGCATGATCCATTTTCCATGAAGGATATGGATAAAGCAGTAAGAAGACTTTTACAAGCCATTGAAAAGCAAGAGCATATACTTATCTATGGTGATTATGATGTGGATGGAGTTACCTCTGTAACTTTGATGTATGGATTTCTTAAACAATATGCTGATCACCTTCAATTTTATATTCCAGATCGGTATAAAGAGGGCTATGGAGTTTCTACACAAGGTATCAGTTGGGCCATTGAATCTGGAATTTCACTCATTATAACGCTAGACTGTGGTATAAAAGCTGTCGACAGCATTCAATATGCTAGGGAGGCAGGAATAGATGTTATTGTTTGTGATCACCATGAGCCAGGACAAGTATTGCCTGCTGCCTATGCTATTTTAGATCCCAAACAGACGGATTGTCCGTATCCATTTAAAGAACTTTCCGGTTGTGGAGTTGGATTTAAACTTCTACAGGCTTTTTTATTAGAAAAAGGCATTCCACAAGAAGATTTATATAGCTATTTAGATGTAGTAGCCATCAGTATTGCTTGTGATTTGGTACCGCTAACTGGCGAAAATAGAATATTGTCTTATCATGGCCTGAAGAAGCTTAATACGAATCCGACTGTTGGTATTCAGGCAATTATTGAAGTTGCTGGCTTACCAAGTAAACTAGAAATATCACAATTAGTATTTGGTTTGGGGCCCCGTCTTAATGCGGCTGGAAGAGTGGGACATGGTAGTTTAGCGGTAGATTTGCTGTTAGCTGGTGATTTAGCAACTGCTACCCAGATAGCTCAACAAGTCGAGCAGAAGAATGTCTTTAGAAGGCATTTAGATAGCACGATTACAGCAGAAGCGATCCAGTTGATTGAAACAAAGGCTTTTGGATTGGCTGCCAGAACTACCGTGCTTTTTAAAGAAGATTGGCATAAAGGAGTGATTGGTATTGTTGCCTCTCGGTGTATCGAGCACTATTATCGTCCTACAATTATTTTAACAGCTTCAGGTAACAAGGCTACAGGTTCTGCCCGCTCAGTGGCGGGTTATAATATCTACGAGGCCATAACGGCTTGTGCAGATCTTTTAGATCAATATGGTGGACATGCTTATGCAGCCGGGTTGACGATGCCATTAGAGAATATCGTGCCTTTTCAAGAGCGCTTTGAGCAAGTGGTGGCAGACACCATTCCACAAGAGTTGCTTACTCCTATTCAAAAAATAGATTTGCCACTTCTGCTTGAGAAAGTTAATGCTAAATTTTATAATGTTCTTAATCAAATGGCGCCTTTTGGAAATGGTAATATGAAGCCTGTTTTTGCAACAGAACCAGTAATAGCTAAAAGATTTAGTGTTCTTAAAGGAAATCATATTAAATTAAGTATACAACAGGAAGATTCAGGACCTTGTGTAGAGGCAATCGGGTTTGGGTTGGCTAAATGTGAACCATTCATTCGGGACCATCGACCATTTCGAATAGCATACACAATAGAAAAAAATAATTACCGAGGTGAGGTGAATTTACAACTTAATATTAAAGAATTACAACCAATATAGACGTACCTTTGCAAATATCAATAGACCTCTTCTGAAACCAAGAATTGGGTTCTCTGGGCAGGAAGGAATTTGTGAGAAACCGGAGTTTACTTTAGTAAATAAATATGAAGAACCAATTACTGACAAACCCAGGGGGCTCAAGGCGACGGTTTCGGAATAGGTCTGATTTTAAAGCTTAGGAACATTCAAGAAAATTACAATTATTATGGAGCTAAGAGCTGAAAATCTAGTTAAACAATATAGAGGTCGCCTAGTAGTAAATCATGCTTCTGCTGTAGTATCTCAAGGAGAAATTGTGGGCTTATTAGGACCTAATGGTGCTGGCAAAACTACTACTTTTTATATGTTGGTAGGACTAATTCAACCCAATGAAGGCAATGTTTATTTGGATGACCAAAAAATCACCAAGCTGCCTATGTACAAAAGGGCACAGTTAGGTATTAGCTACTTACCTCAAGAAGCCTCTGTATTCAGGAATTTGACTGTGGAAGAAAATCTCATGGCTATTCTACAGCATACTACCCTTACGCCTCAAGAAAGAAAAGATAAGATGGAAGCTTTATTAGAAGAATTTAGCATTACGCATATTAGAAAGAATCAGGGCAAGGTTCTTTCAGGGGGGGAGAGAAGGAGAACCGAAATCGCTAGAGCTTTAACAGTTGATCCCAAATTTGTACTTTTAGACGAACCTTTTGCTGGAGTAGACCCCATTGCCGTAGAGGAAATACAACATTTGGTGGCCACGCTCAAGAATAAAAACATTGGCATACTTATTACAGATCATAATGTAAATGAAACACTTTCTATTACAGATCGAGCTTATTTGATGTTTGAAGGTAGATTACTGAAGGCGGGTACTGCAGAAGAATTGGCAGAGGATGAGCAGGTGCGTATGGTATATTTGGGTAAACATTTTGAATTGAAGCGTAAGTTCTAAATAAATTACGAGGAAACTTTGAAGGTGGTGCCAGGGCTTAGCCCTGACACCACTATACTATTACCTATTATACAGCTATGGGTGCCTTAATATTTGGGTAAGGATTATAGTTTTCAATAGAAAAATCTTCATACTGAAAAGCAAATATATCTTTCACGTTAGGATTAATTTTCAGCATAGGTAGTGATCTAAGCGCTCTTGTAAGTTGAAGTTTAGCTTGTTCTATATGGTTGTTGTACAGATGCGCATCACCTAGCGTATGTACGAATTCACCTACTTTTAAATTACAAACTTGTGCAACCATGCTGGTGAGTAATGCATAAGAAGCGATATTAAAAGGGATGCCTAAAAATATATCAGCACTCCGTTGATACAATTGGCAAGAAAGCTTTCCATTTCCTATGTAAAATTGAAATAAGACATGGCAAGGTGGCAAGGCCATCTTCTCTATTTCACCTACGTTCCAAGCACTTACCAGCAATCTTCTAGAATCTGGTTGCTCTTTGATCTGTTTAATGAGCTGTGTAATCTGGTCTATTTTACCTCCTGTTGCAGTAGGCCAGCTTCTCCACTGATAGCCATAAATAGGTCCTAGATTTCCTTGTGCGTCTGCCCATTCATCCCAGATGGTCACGCCATGCTGGTTGAGATAATCAATATTGATATTGCCCTGTAAAAACCACAGTAGTTCATAAATAATCGATTTTATATGCAGCTTTTTAGTCGTCATGAGTGGGAAGCCTTGGCTTAGATCAAAGCGCATTTGATAACCGAAAATGCTTTTAGTCCCAGTTCCAGTTCTGTCGTTCTTTGCTTCTCCATGCTGTAATACATGTTCGAGTAATGCTAAATATTGTTTCATGAATAAAAATTATATTGAGCTATGTAAGTAACTTGTGCTTATTAGGAGTGTCAGGACTGCGGTCTTGACACCAGGTTGTCAGGGTATCGAAAAATAAGAAAAACTTAGCTAATTATTACTTGATTTGATTGCGTCTTCTATGAAAAAGGTTTTAAAAGTTATTTACAAAAGCTTAGTCACCTTATTTTTTGTTCTTCTATGTTTTTTGCTAGCAACCGGAGTATATATCTACAACTACCAAGAACAAATTATAGCAAGAGCTTTCCAAGCAGCCACGTCTCAGTTATCGTATTCCATTCAAGCTAAGAATATTCAACTTAGTCTGTTTAGAGATTTTCCTAGATTGAGTCTTTTACTGCAAGATGTAGTCATTCAAGATTCACAACAAAATTCTAAAAATATATTAGTTGCCAATAAAGTCGATTGCGTATTTAACATACATGATCTCCTACAAGGGCAATACATATTACATGAACTTTGTGTCGAGCAAGGTACCTTGTCTTTGGAGGCTCAGCAAAAGCAAAAACAAGTTTTACATAAAACAGTGGCTGAGAGGGAGCAAGCAGACTTTAAACCATCTCATTTAGTGTTGCCTGTTAATCTTAAAAAGGTTGTTCTGAATCAAGTAAAATGTGTGTATGCAACTAGCTTACCTGACCAACGGTATGTTGTCTATGCGCAACAGTTACAAGTTGCATGTAACCTCAACATAAAAGATCTATCCATGCACGTTGTTGGGAATGTGGTCATCCAACAGATTAAATATAAAAATATCATGTATGAGTCCGATGTACCTACATCCATTAATGCCCGTGTACAATATGATATTGCTAAACAACTATACAGGTTGCAGCATGGTAGGATCAGGGAGGATGAAAGTAATATCCGTTTTCAAGGTGTTTGGTCTAACCAGGTAGCTGAACCATTCATTGATTTACAAATTAGTACAGACCGACTAGCTATTCCACATATTTTACGCTGGCTACCAATTTCTTATCGTCAGCGTACAACCGATTACCAGGTGCAAGGGAACTTAATCTGCCAAATCCATCTTATAAAACAACCTAAAAAGGATGTGTCTATTACTACTGATTTTAAAATTGACAAAATTAGTTTATTACCTACAGGTCTGAAGCAGCCGTTTCAGCTAGAGCACCTTATGGGTAAGCTGTATATCCCGAATCTTACTACGTTAGATCTCGCAAACTTACAAATAGATGAATACAGAGCTAGATGGGGAGATAGCCACTTTACGGGCCATATGAAGCTAACTGACTTAAAAAAATTATGGTTGCAAAACCATACTAACGTTGTAATTGATTTACCTAGTTTGGCTCCAGCTTCACATCCATCTATAAATAACGGTTTACAAGGCCAGCTAGTAGGATATGTTGACTTGGAGGGTAGCTTATATGATTTATTATATGCTGCTGATAAACGATCACTACCTAGTCTGAAAGGTCAGCTTGATAGTCGTGGTATACAAGTTGTTTATAATCAAAATTTGTTGCAGTTACAAGATGCTTCCTCGTTGCTAGTAGAAAATGATGTATTGCATTTCAAAGAATTAGCAGGTCAAATAGAAGGAAAGCCCTTTGTATTGACAGGTAAACTTACTAACTGGCTTAAATTTTTGTTGAAGAAGGAAGACAACCTGTATGTTGATGCTAAGTTATATGCGGAGTATATAGAATTGTCCAAGCTATTCGTATCAGATGATCCAGATACTACATCTGCCAAATACCTAGCGATTCTACCTTATTTAGCAGGAGAGCTGGTATGTGATGTGGGAGAAATAGTTTATAAGCGGTTTCGTGGAGATAAACTACGTGGCAAACTTAGAATTGATGAACAGCAACTTGTTGCAGATTCTGTAGAATTAGGATTTGCAGGTGGTAAAAGTTGGTTAACAGGTACCATAGATACAAAGTCTGATCGTATACAAATACATACCCATGCTAGCTTACAAAATGTGCAGTTGCCTACTTTATTTTATACGTTCGAAAATTTTCATCAAGATTTTTTAGAAAATAAACACTTAGATGGGCGTATATGGTCAGAAATAGATCTTACGATGCAAGCAGACAAAAATTTTTATATCGATAGAGAATCAGTATTAGCAAATATATCCATACAGTTAGACAAAGGTATCTTGCAGAACTTTGAACCACTTCAACGCTTGACTCCTTATGTATCGGAAAAAGAATTAAAATACCTTCATTTTTCAAGCTTAAAGAATAATATACATGTCAAAAATAAAACGATTTATATTCCTCCCATGGAAGTTCATACCAGTGTTACTAGCATTCAGTTGTCTGGCACGCACACGTTTGATGGAGATATCCAGTATAATCTAATTGTCCCTTTACAACATGCTACTTCAAAAGAAATTAGACGACAATTACCAGAGATAAATGAAGAGGCATTAGCTGGACTTAACTTATACTTGAAACTAGAAGGGAATATACATCATTACAACTTGAGTTATGATAATGCCTTATTTAAAGCAAATTTAAAGGAAAGTTTAAAAAAACAGAGAAATATATTAGGAGAAATTTTGCAAGGTAAGGGGTTGCCTAAACGTACCAAAGAGCTATCTAAAGAAGAGTATTTTGATTTTGAGTAAATTGTTAGGTTGTTTTCTTTTCCATATAATAGCGCAAGCCTCTTGGCTTGTGCTTCCATGACAGTATTTGTTCTTTCTAAAATTTAGCCTTATTAAGTACAAGGTTTCTAAATTTACTTTGTTTTAGGCACAAGCGTGGACGTTTGCGTCAGGATGGGAGGTTGGCACCCAGGTTACTTAATCTAAGTATCCTTTTTTTTACCGTTTTTAACATTTTCTATAATTTCTCGTAAAATTAAGTTAGGTATAACCTCATCTTCAGTTACAGACTTTCTACAGGTTGGGCAGCTTTTTTCCCTTTTTAGCCAGTCTAATAATTCTCGTTGGCTAAAAGTATGGCCACAGGGAATTATAACAGCGTCTTCCATTATAGTTTGGCTTATGGGGTCGTCTAAAAGTGCTGGACAGTCTGTTTCAAGTAAGGAAGAATAGCATCAGGGCCCTGTTCTATGATTGCCTTATAATCTTGGAAATATTTCTCAAATTTATCTGCCTGGACTATGTTATGTGAAATTGAGTTGCAAATCGAAGACATTAAGCCTTCTCTTTGGCTTAAATATGCTGCTGCATTTTCTTTTATTTTCTCTTGTTCTGCCTTTTTTGCTATTGCTTCTTGTTTTTCTCGTTCTATTCTGCGAAGCTCGTCTTTCAAATATTTTTTTCTATTTAAAATCTGGTTTTTTGATTTTCTAAATCAGTAGTATAATGGTCAATTAATGCCTCGGTGGTTTTACGAGAATTTTCTACTTCTTCTATTTCTTGATTATATGCTTCTATGTGCCTTTGTTGTTGCAATAACTCTTGATTAATCTGTTCAATGCGTATCTTGTTATTAGATTGGTCTTTCTTTTTAATATAAATCCGGATTTTTATTTGCTTTATTATTTCTCTTCTAAATCTATCATTATCTTTTGAGTAGGGTGATTTCGATGATGTCGCAAATTTCATAAATTTTGTATCAAGCTTATAAATTACTCGATAACTACCCCTCATCTTGTCTATGCTTTCACTTTTATCAAGAAATTCACCTACGTTAGTTCCACGCTGTGGTTCTACATTACATCTTTCTACTTTACTAAAAGGAATTCCTTGATACTCAAATTTACCTTCAAGCATTCCATTCCCCCCTTCTCCCAGGCGGTGGTAAAATCTTGTTCCCAATAACAGATATCTTCATCGGTATCTAGCACTTCCTTTTCTTTTGTTAGCGCATCGAGTTTACGTTGGATTTCTGCTCTTTGTTCTTTCAATTTTCTACTCTGTTGGTTGTAGTTATTTAATTGTTTTTGGAGAGGTAGAATTTGTTCTTCATTTTTTATTTTTTGCTTTGGATCTATTGATGCAATTTGACTTGTATAAAAGTCTATCCGCTTTTCAGCAGAGGCTATTTGCGCTTCGTAGGATATTGTATTTTTATTTGCTTCTATAAATGCTTCTAAATGTTTAGATAAACCATCTATTACTTCTTTCGTATATAGCTCCCCTGTTTCCTTTTCTTCATCATGCTTTCCTAACTTTGATTGGAGATGAAGAGGAGTGGAGGAATAATCACAACTTTCCAAAACCAAAACGAATAATAATAACTGTGCAATTAATCTTTGATACTTGCTGAAAGGGTTGTATAGATTTTTCATGGAATTATGACTTGACTTATATTGGGTACACAATTAACTGTTTAATTGTTGGTTGCAATACAACAAAGAGAGGGGATGCTATGTGGCCAATAGATATTTCTAATTTGATAGATGTATTCAATCAATATTTTAATGAAAATATTATTTAGCATTTGTTGATTTTTCCGTATCAGCTTTAAGATAAATTAAAGTTAAATAGGACTCTCAATGAACCAAATTTTAAAAATAAACGAAGGGTTGCTACGTATATGTCAAAGAAAATGAGGGTAAGTCGTATTATCCTATGTGCAAAATTTTAAAATATATCTATGCGACCATTCTAAAAATTTGATTGTTACTATCAACGAAAAAAATAAGAAGTCATTGCTTTTTCCAATGACTTCTTAAAACATTTATAATGCCTTGCTTATTCTAGAGTAATTTTGCAAGATTATATCCTAAATAAATTTGGTTACCTATAGAAGTTAGGGTCGATTTATCACCCATATCTTTATTTTCTCGTCGTTCTAAAAGCCCCCTACTCATGGTAATACCTATTTTTAGGCCAGTCACAAACGTATATTCCAACCCACCGACAAGAACTAAATCAAAAGATTTATGTTTGTAATTCTTAATTAGGGATTCTGTTAAATCCTCTTCCTTTATAACTACCTCCTTTTGTTCCTCCTTTGCATCTCCTTCTAATTCGTAATATTTTTTAGAAACAATGAAACTTGGCTGAATCCCTACTTGTAAGCTAAACCCTTCTCCCATATTTTCAGGGTAGTATTTAATGGAGATAGGTAGGTTAATTGTTTCATGTTGTATTTTTATCCCATCTAGTACTGAATACTCACCTTTTTTTTCGTACGATACTTCTGCAGCCGCAGCAAATTGTGGCGAAAATGGATATTCCCCAGTTAGTCCACCCGTAATAAATAAGATATTTCCAGATGACCATCCAGCTTGCTGCCATGCAGAAATTTTTTCATATCTTCTGAATCCTAGATGTGTCCTATTAAAGCTTCCACCAACTTTAACTCCAAAAGAAGGTCGACCATCTCGGCTACTGGTTCTTCTACCTTTTGCATAGGTAGTGTTAATACTTAATAATAGTATGCCTAATAACAAAACGTTTATTGATAATTTGTAACGCATAATTATTTTGAAATTGGTTTGACATATAAATAAAATACTTTTGCAAAAGTATCTATAACCCTGAGTGATTGCAAATTTTTCGTATCACCTTACTTACTCATCTTACGGAATTAATACACTCGATTACTAATTTGAGCTGATAATTTGAAAGGATTTGAGCATTATTCTACCCCAAAGGCTTAGGAAAAAGTTAAAAAACCGCCTTGCAAAAAAGGCGTTAAAGAATTTGCAAGGTGGCCAGCCAGACATGAGGACAGTGGCCCCTGCTGGAGTTTACCCCCAACTTGATTGGGGGCAGGGGTGATATGTGTAGCGTTGGGCTGTTTCCGAATGTCTGGCCGTTAAATCTCTTTCATGCACTGGACAAGTAGTGAAGGGGAAAGAGTTTAGGCTAATTGGGTTCAGTTATAAATTTTAGCCTTTTTCTGCACAGCGGTGACTTTTTTGCTTACTTTTTTTGTGGTAGAAAAAAAGTAAGGTGCGCCGCAGGCGAAATTTACTTTAAAGAAGTAAAGGTTAAATAAAAAGATTTTATCTAATTGCTTCTTAAGGTAGAAAATAACTATTGTAGCGGTCAGTTGCGTAACGTGAGTTACTTATTACCTACGTCGGTAGTATCATACATATTTTTATAGCTGTATGCCTGACAATTTATTAGTTTTATTTAGTTTCGATATCACTAGTTAATTTAATCTGTACTTTTAAGCATATGTTCAAACAATTAACCAAGAGATACTTAACCATCTTATTTTTCGGCTGCTTTGCTTGTGTAGTATTTAAAAGCGAAGTGGTCGGTATTTCAAACTTACCTGCCAAGCCTGTTTACCAGCAAAACAATTCCCCTTATCAACCGGCTTCCACCAAGCTACATGATCTGATACATACGAAGCTAGAAGTGAAATTTGATTGGGATACCCAACAACTACATGGTATAGCCACCATCCAGGTTAAGCCGCACTTTTATCCACAAAAACAGTTGTTACTCGATGCACGTGATTTGATTATTCATAGCGTTGTCCTATTGACCAACGAAGAGAAAAAAGAAGCTGCTTATACCTATAATAACCAGCAAATTAACATTGACCTAGATCGCTTATATACGAAAGAAGATGCTATCCTGGTAGAGATCAATTATACCACGCAATCTAATCAGCAGGGGGCAAAAGATAGCTTTAAATTGGGCAGCAACCAAGGATTGTGTTTTATCCATGCTCGTGGAACAGGCCCAAATAAGCTGCAACAAATTTGGACGCAAGGTGAGCCTAATACCAACTCATATTGGTTTCCTACGATCGATTCACCTAATCAACGATGTACCCAAGAGACCTACATTACTGTACAAGACAACTTCAAAACCTTGTCTAATGGCACGCTGGTTTACACGACCCTCAACGATGATCAAACCCGTACAGACTATTGGCGGATGGATCTCCCGCATGCACCCTATTTATTTATGTTAGCTGTAGGAGAGTTTGCTGAAATACAAGATGACTGGAACGAAATTCCTGTTACTTACTATGTAGAACCCGCCTATGAAAAACAGGCATTAACGATATTTAAGCATACCACGGAGATGTTAGATTTTTTTTCAGACAAACTTGACTACCCCTATCCATGGCCTAAATATAGCCAAGTGATCGTCCGTGATTATATGGTGGGAGCTATGGAAAACACGACGGCAGTTGTTCTTACTGAAAACATCCAAGGAGATGATCGGGCCCTGTTAGATAACATTGACCGGGAAGAGATCATTGCCCATGAATTATTTCATCACTGGTTTGGTAATTTAGTTACTTGTGAGTCCTGGGGCCAGCTTACTCTGAATGAAGCTTTTGCTACGTTAGGGTCCCACTTATGGTACGGACATAAACATGGTAGCTATGAAAGAGATCGACTTATATTAAAAAGTATCGAACACTATTTAAAGGAAGCTCAATTAAGGCAAGTTAGCGTGATCAGGGATCATTATATTTCTCCCATTGAAATGTTTGATAGCCATAGTTATCACAAAGGTGCGCTTATCTTACACATGCTCAAAACATATTTGGGCGAGGAGGCCTTCTTACAGTCATTGAGTCAATATCTTAAAAAATATGCCTTTTCTTCTACAGATATTCATCAGCTTCGAAAAGTATTTGAAGAAGTGAGCGGTCAAGATCTTAACTGGTTTTTCAATCAATGGTTCCTAGCTCCAGGACACCCGATACTTCAGACAGAACATACTTATGCAAATGATAAATTAGTTTTGAAAGTATGGCAAAAACAAAGTGCTCCAAGCCCTATTTATCGACTACCTGTAGCCGTTGATGTTTGGGTAAAAGGAGTGAAAGAGCGACATCATATAACGATCGATAAACCTTATCAAGAATTTAGTTGGTCTGTTTCTCAACGACCAGAACTGGTGTATATAGATAGAAATAGCCTGTTAGTAGCTGAACTGAAACATCCCCAAACTACTACCCAAGCATATCGGTATCTATATAGTCATTATGAAGATTTCTTTGCTAAATATGAAGTGATCAATTACTTCAATACTGCTAAAATAGATCGTTTTGATTATGAAGACTTTTTCAAAGAGGTGTTAGAAGACGATAGTTATTGGATGTTCAAAATAATGGCCATCGAAGCTTTTGAAGGCTACCACCAACAGGGAAAATACCACACGATTATAGAGAATATTCTTACAGATCTTACTATTCAAGATGCACATAGTTGGGTTCGTGAGGCGGCAATCAACACACTGAGTTCTCTACCAAATCCTGATAGCTATTTAGATGTTTATGAAAAAAGCTTAGCGGACTCTTCTTATCGTGTAGCAAGTGCTGCGTTATATGCCTATGGTATGTATAGTAATGAGGAGCAAGGAAGCATCAAAGACACTATTTTACTAAGTTTCGAAGAATATGAGGATATCCACATGATTACCAGTCTGGCAAAATATTATACGCATATTAAAAAAACGGATAAGTACGAGTGGCTCAAAAAAAAGACTACCGATTTTTATACGCATCTTGGATACGAGTCTTTGCTAACCTATTTAGTAGACTATGTCTGTGTAATTGGAAATCTAGCTCAACAAGAAGAGACATTCGTACTATTGGAACATATTTTAAAAGAGGAGAAGATGGTACGTATCCGTTCAGCAGCCTACCATGCGCTACAAAGAATGCCCAAGACAAAAGCTGTTAAGAAATTACTGGCTGATATAAAAGAAGATTAAATCAGTAGCATAATTACCATCTATAATAGAGTTCTTGGTTTTGCAAGAGCTCTATTACATTTTTATAACTTTTTATTGCTTATCTGTTGCATATTGCAAATAAATTGTCTAACTATAAGTCCTATGGACATTTTAGTTCATTTTTTAATAGGATGGTTGGTTGGTAATAACTCTTTAAAAATAGTAGACGATGTGTAAGCCTAATCAGATTACGGTTTCTAAGAGAATTATCGCTTTTATCTTGCTTGTTAGCCAAGTCCTAACTAGTTGCATTAACTCAAACGTGCCTAGCGGGCAAGAACTAGTAGATGTAGAAAAAAAAGTTAATAAGCAGCGGAACAAGCTAGAGCATTCTAAAGACAATAGCACTATAGCAAAACGTACACGAGAACTTCCTGAAATTCCATCCATATCGCTTACTGAAGATAAAAGGTTGGCGTTGATTGAAGCTAACCCTAGTGCAGTGCCCATTGTATCCCAAAGACCAATAACCAATGCAAAGTCGTCTATTATTATAAAGAATGAGCCAACAACATTAGTAGGGGAACAGCGGAACATACTTCCCAGTAGTCAGCCCAAACAGCAGGAAGAATTAACTATTAAGCCTAAGCCATCTGCAAGATTAGGCAAATGTAACAACTTAGATGCTCATAGAAAGCAAGCTCAACATAAACGGACAAGGCAAACGAAAGTGTTTGCCTCTCCTCAAATATCTTCTCATGCGGATACACCTGAATTGCTAATAGAAGAGCTAGATTGTCTAACGTTTACAGCCCAAGGAGGCCACCAACTAAATCTAATGCTTGTAGAAGATCAGTTAATAGCTGTTGTCAACGAGCAATTATTCATAGGATTTACTAGACCCAGTCTAAGCTTACCAGTTTATGTAGAGCCAGGCTTTAATATATCAAAGCTTAAAAATTATAGTGTAGTGGGACAGCAAGCCCACATAGAAGTAATATTTCCTGAGCGAGGAGCTAATGGGAAAGGGTATGTGTATATAGGGAAGAGGGGAGGATTGGGAGGAATGAAAAAACAGGGGGGTAGCAAAAAGAAGCAAGATGGGAAAGGAGGTTGTCAATTTGGGGAAGATGAAATGAGGCCTGATCCAGATAATCCTGGCAAATGGGTATGTCCAGGCAAGGGAAAACATCCTAGAACTCCCAAATCTACTTCTAACAATAGTTCGTCTCAATCTACTAGTTTCCCAACTTCTTCTCAATCAACTAGGACTTCTAATTCTACTCCAAGAAGCGAGTACTCGTCTGATATTAGAGGAGCCCAAGTGCACCAAGAAATGGAAGCATGGAAACGACAAAAAGACAAAGAATGGGAAGATAGACATCAAGCAGAAGCTGAAGCACGCAGACGTTTTAAAGAAGAAATAGCTGCATGGAATAGTAGGATTTATAGTGAGATTAGCGATATTAAGAAAGCAGTAATTGATAAATATAAAGACAAGACTAGCAAAGGTTCAATATCTTTAAATGGCCTAAAAGAAATAGAAGAATTTCTGAAGGAAGTAAAAATGGCTATAGACAAGATTTATGAACAAGAAGGAAATTTAAAAGATGAATACGGCACATTACGGAAAGAATATCGTAGACTTACATGTGATTCAAGTAGTTGGAGCCGAGATGTGGAGGAACTCTGGGAATTATACAATTCAGCAAAAAAGTTAGAGGGGTGGCGTATTTTTTTAAAGAAAATAGAGGGAAGTATCCAACAAGAGGCGGATGTGCTCTACAAATTAAGCGAGCTTCATAACGATAGTCCTGATAATCATGAAGATATCGATAAGGTAATAGTAAAAGCAAGAGAGATAAAGTCTCAGATAAGCTCTGCCATAAAGGATATAGAAGGCTATGGAACTAACCCTGAATTTACCGCAAGCTTATATTGTGAGGAAATGTATGTTCCCTTATATGAGAAACGATTAGAAAAGGAAGATGAGAAATATGAACCAAGCTACGAAGCTAAGAAATTACAAATAAGTGGATTAAAGGAAGCATACGAGGAGCTCACCAAAATAATTGCAAGGTTTGAGAAGAGAAAGACAATCGTAAAACCAGGCTTTAAAAAAGTAGCAGAATTTGCAGCTCAGCAAGCGGTACAATATATTCAAACCAGGGGAGCAGAGTTAGCTAGGTTGTTTGACTACCCAGTAGAAAGTTATGATGTAGAAGTGCGTCCTAAAGAGGGCAAGAACATAGTTTCTTATCAAGAATTTGAGGCTGTATTTCCTGATAATGAAACCGCATCCATAGAAAAATTTTTGGAAATTATGGAAGCAGTAATTGTAGGTAAAGGAAGAGGGATGCAGGATAGTGAGGCAACTAGAATAAATTTTAAGCTAAAAAGTAGCGAGCCTTTAAAATTAGCCGCTATAGATTTAATGAATTATAACGCTTTTGTTGAGGGAAGCAATAAAGAGTTGGAAAAAGCAATAGAGAAAGTTAACCAATTAATAAAAGAAGGAACCAATTCAGCGGCAATTGTAGAAGAAGGAAACAAGTTTAGAAAAAAACTACAAGAAGTTATCCAACGTTTAAGAGATTATAAAACTAAGCAAGATAAAAAAGAGAATTTAGATTATTTGTTGGGTATGGAGAAGGAGATGGAAGAGAAAATTAAATTAGAAGAGCATAAAATCTTCATTAAAAATATCAATGAGGAAGTTGACCGAGCAGGAGCTAGGACAGGAGAGCTGGCTAAGTCAGGGAATGATCCATTGGCGACTATACAAGAAGCAAATAAATTCAAAGACAAGCTCGAAGAGATGATAGAACGAGTAAGAAGATATGAACATAATCGAGATAAAATAATAGGAAATTTAAGAGGGATTATCAAAGAGGTTGAACAAATTATTAATGAACAAAAAGAAAAGTTAGATAAGCTAGAAAAAGAAAAGAAAGCAGAAGAAACCAAGATTAGAAAAGAATGGGATAAACTGTTAGATGAGGTTCAAGAAAAATTTGGACACCTCAAAATAAATAGCTTAGAGGAAGGTCTGAGGGCTCAAGAGCAGTTTAAAGCTTATGAAACCATAGTAAAGTCATATGAAAAGTATAGCTTTATTAGCAGATCGTCACTAAAACAAGTCCTGGAAGAATTTGAAAAAGGATATAAAAAAGTAGCAGAAATACTTGAGAGTTACCAAGATAAAGCCAATTATGATGCATTGATCGATGAAGGAAATAGAGAAATAGGCCCTTTAGCAGAAGAGCTCAATAGATTGCAAGATGAAAGAGTAGATGAAGCTGTGATTGTTGCCAAAGCAAAAGAGGTAAAACCTAAGATAGAAGCAGCTATCAGGCGTTTAGAAGAATTACAGACCAAGCAGGATAAAAGTGGAAGCCTAGCCAACTTGCAAGAAGCCAAAAGCCAAGTAGAAGGGGTCATTAGAGATTATAGCCAAAGAAAAGGATTATTAGCCAAGTACAAATCAGCTTTACAGCAAGCCGCTCAGTATATTAAAAAGCAACTAGATGAAGAGAAAGAGGAAATAGCTAGGAAGACCGGAAAGCCTGTAGAAAAATATAGTCTAACAATAGCTCCTAAGCCAGGGTTAAATCTATCAAAACTACAAGAGCTTTTCCCAGATGAGAACAACAAAGTTGATTTGCAGAAGTTATTAGACACCGTAGATATAGAGGTTGAGATTTTGCCAGAAGAAGGAACGACTAGTAGGGGTGAAAAAGAAGACAAAGAAGGAGCTGGAAAAGAAAAGGAAGAAGATGTAGCCACTAATAGAGAAAATGAAGATAAGGGCAAAGAAAAGGAGCAGGAGGAGAAAGAAGAAGAAAAGGGAGAAGCTCGCAAAAACGAGGAAGAAGCCAAGAAGAAAGTCGAAGAAGAAGCTAAAAAGAAAGCGGAGGAAAAAGATAAGCAAAGTACAGAGGCGGCAGTTAAGGAGAAATTAGTAACTGAGATTAAAGCTCATCTTACGGCCTGTGAAAAAGATGCTGACTTTACCAAACTAAGAGAAGGCTTACTGATGATCCAGGAAAATATAAAACAAAATCCGAATAGTGTACTTTTAAAAGCTTTACACAAAGAACAACTGGCCAACTTCCACAGCCATCCACTTTATCAGCAAAGTATAGAGCTAGGTATACAAGTAGCTGTTTTGAGAAGGGAAGCAGAAGAAAAAAGTAACGATGAGTTAATTAGGACTGCAGGAACACGTTATAATACTTCGGCTGGAGTAGCTAAAGCACATGAATATAAACAAGAAGCAGATGCTATCAAAAAGGAAATACTTGAGCCGTTGCGTGCTGCATTAGGATGTCCGAATACACCTAGAGGAGAAAGGAGAACAGCCGAGGGTATTAAGGGATTTGGAGAAAGTTTTTATGACACAGGCAAGACGTTTTTAGTAGATTTACCCATATTATTAGCAAAAGTAGAAGTTAAAGAAATAGAGTCATTAATTAAGTGGGGGGATAAGTTAGGTGTTAAGGAAGGGTGTATCAACTTAGGAAAAGCCTGCAAAGCCTTGTTTGATCAAGTAAAGCAAGATTGGGAGGACCCAGATGCCTATGAAGCACGGATGCAAGCTGTTCGAGAGCTTGAGAAGAGGCAAGATCTTTTCCGCCGTGCATTTGATGCGGAGAATTATCACTTAGGACAAGATAGGATAATAGGATATGCAGGAGCAGAAATGATACAATTTCTGTTTGGTGGAGAAATTCTTAAAGGAGCTGCAAAAGGGGCTAGTAAGGGTGCTCAGTTTTTCAGAAAAGTGCAGCAGGGGGTGAAGGTAGAGGAAGGGGTAGTGGAGGGGGTAAAACTGGTAGAGAGAGCTGCAGAAGGGGCTAAATTGATGGAAGAAGGTAAAAAGCTGGGAGAAATGGGGAAAGGTATACAAATTGGTGAGGAAGCAATTAAAATGGGCGAATATAAAGTTACTAAGGCCGTAGCCGAAAATATTGGTACACGACCATATATTAATTCCCCATCTACTATTATTGATATTATGAAGTCAGGTGAAGGTGTGCCTGACATGTATTTTAAAGGTGGGATGAATTATAAAGTTTTAGGTTCTTTTCAAAGTTCAAAAGGTATATTTGAGTTAGGTATTAATCCAGAAACGAATATGATCTATCACTTTGTTTTTAAAGCACTTAAATAAGTCATATATGAAGTTTATTGTGGAATACGGAAATATTATCCGGCAACATTTGCTAACTTATATTGCGGAAGAATGTTCGTTTTATATGGGAAAAATAGCAAGCAAAATGGATATGGAGTTAATATTAAATAAAATTAGCTTGGCTGTTTCGGATAATAAAATTATTCACGTAAGTGGCTTTTGTGGTTTAGATAAATCAATGATAGCAGATTATACAGTTCCCAAATCTGAAACTGGAATTTTAAAAGTTAAGCATGATTTAAAGTATGGTTTTGCGTATGGAATTAACGATGACAATTGGCCTGTTTACATAAATATTGAATTGGGTTGTGTATGCATAGGAGATCCACTTCGATTGAAAGAGGCGGTAGAATTTATTAGCGGTTGTGTAGCTGTTGTAGAAGATGGCAAACTCATGGCGTTATGGTTAAAGCCTAAGTCTCTACCTGATGCACTTAGGGTATAAGCAGAGGAAACTATGCTGACATCTAAGGCCTAGGTGGGGCAGAAAAAGGCATATATAAAAAAGAAGCCGATCAGAAAGCTCAAAAATTTCATCGAGAAGCAGATACAGTCGAAAAGGATTTACTGGAGGAATTACGTAAGTTATTAGGTTGCTCTAACCGACCCAGTGGGATAAGAAGGGCTGTTGCGGGAATAAAAGGTTTTGGAGAAAGCTTCTATGATATGGGCAAAGCGCTTGTAGTAGATTTACCTGTATTATTAGCTAAATTAGGAGTTAAGGGAGTAGAGTCGTTGGTTAAATGGGAGGATAAGTTGGGTATTAAAGAGGGTTGTGCCAACTTAGGAGAAATTTGCAAAATCTTATTTAATGAGGGCAAACAAGCATGGGAAGATCCAATAGCCTATGAAGCGCGCATGCAAGCTGTTCGGGAGCTAGAAAAGAAGCAAGAACTTTTCCGATTTGTCTTTGATGCAGAGAATTATTATCTAGGACAAGATAGGATATTGAGTTATATGATGGCAGAGATGGTGCTATTTCTGTTTGGAGGAGAAATTCTTAAAGGAGCAGCAAAAGGGGCTAGTAAGGGAGCTCAGTTTTTCAGGAAAGTGCAGCAGGGGGTGAAAGTGGAAGAGAGGGTGGTAAGGGGAAGTAAACTGGGTAAGGGGGCTAACATAGTTAAATTTAAACTAAATAATAAAAATACTTTTAAAGGAGCATATCCTTCGGAAATTAAAGAGTTCCTTCAGATAAAAGGTTGGAAAATCGAAAGTCTTAAGAAGGGCAAACTTGGTTTTAAAGCAACAAATCCTACTAATAAATCCGATGTAATTAAAGTTATAGAGGTTAATGCATCAAAATTAAAAGATAGTACTAATATTATTGGTGTAAAAAGGGGTACGTATCTCAAAAGAGGCTATGAAAAATGGGAGAGAATTCCTTTAAAAAATAACCCAACATTACAGTAAAATAAATATGCTGAGTGATTTTCAAAAATATGTTTTAGAAGAGATAGAAGAAACAGGTGAGTATACTTTTATTTTGCTAATACCATATTTTTTAGAAATAGAAAAAGGAATCGAACTTATAACAAATGAAGGTGGAATTGGTAAACATCCAGAGAATTATCGCATTAATGATTCTGATTTTATGATATTAAAAAACCAAGTTGTTAATTTATTTTCTGAATGTAATTTGGGTATGTATGAATATATAGGATTTGAAATAAAAGGCCAAAAAAGTAATGAATGGGAAAATTCACATATTTTGCTAAATAAAGAGAAAATAGATAAAATCTTAAACAACAAAGAAGAATGGATATATAAACAAGGAGCACCAGGTTATTTTATAGCAGAGAAAGATTAATTTCTTAATTTACTTGTGGATACAAGTGTTGAATGCTTGTCTTGTCCTAATATAACTTTACGCTTCTTGTTTTTGTTCATGTTTGTCAGTTCTTTTGTGTAAACCTATTTCAGGACAAGACATTATGAGATTACAGATAATACAAGATAGTAAGGGTAAAGCCACTGGTGTTTATATTCCTATCAAAGAATGGAAAGAGCTCAAAAAGAGATATCGGGACTTGGATGCTTTGGAATATGAAGAACCTACCAAAGAACAGATTTTGCATGAACTAAAAGAAGCCGTTCAAGAACTTAAATTGGTGGAACAAGGAAAGCTGAAATCCTGCCCCGCAAAAGAATTGCTAAATGAGCTATAATATTTCTTCTATACCACTTTTTGACAAGCAAGCAAAACGACTAGCTAGAAAATATCCTTCACTTAAAAAGGATTTGGCGGAACTGCTGAAAAGCCTTGCCGATAGTCCCGAACAGGGCACGGCTATCGGACATAACTTCTATAAAATCCGTTTAGCTATCTCTTCCAAAGGTAAAGGCAAGTCTGGTGGGGGGAGTATTCTTAAGAAGACCTAAGCAAATTTTCTAATGTCAAATATTATACATTTTTATGCCTACCTAGCGCAAGCGTCCACGCTTGTGCCATAAAGGAATTTCAGCAAACCCTAAGTAATTTTTTAGATTAATTATTTTTGTGAATAATAAAAAATATATACCTTTACAGCTTATCTAGCCGGTAGCTTTAAAGCTATAAAGATACACCTGTTAGTCGATAAAGATAAGGGGGGATGCCAGAGCGGCCAAATGGGGCGGACTGTAAATCCGTTGTCGTCAGACTTCGAAGGTTCGAATCCTTCTCTCCCCACGGTAGATGATTCATACACAGTTGTATATGAATTAGTTATAGATTAGTGGGGGAGAGCATCAAGGAAAATTGCGGGAGTAGCTCAACTGGTAGAGCGACAGCCTTCCAAGCTGTAGGTTGCGAGTTCGAGACTCGTCTCCCGCTCTCCTAATAGGCCGATGTAGCTCAGTGGTAGAGTACTTCCTTGGTAAGGAAGGGGTCACGGGTTCAAGTCCCGTCATTGGCTCATTAATCGGCTAATTGGTACACTTACTAACAAAGTCGTTGAGAAAATAGTATAACCTTTAGGTTAAATCGAATTAATTTTTTTATATTTGTTTCCGAATTTTAAATAAACCATTTTTCAATCATGGCAAAAGAAACTTTTGATCGTTCAAAACCGCATCTTAATATAGGTACAATTGGTCACGTAGACCACGGAAAAACAACCTTGACTGCTGCTATTACCAAAGTTTTGTCAAAGCAAGGTTTGGCTCAAATACGAGAATTTAGCTCTATTGACAATGCTCCTGAAGAAAGAGAAAGGGGGATTACGATTAATACTGCTCACGTAGAGTATGAGACAAAAACTAGGCACTATGCCCACGTGGATTGCCCAGGTCACCAAGACTATGTAAAAAACATGATAACAGGTGCTGCTCAAATGGACGGCGCTATCTTGGTGGTAGCTGCTACAGATGGTCCTATGCCACAAACAAGAGAGCATATTTTACTTGCTTCCCAAGTAGGTATTCGTTATCTCGTTGTTTTTTTAAACAAAGTAGATGCTGTAGATGATCCAGATCTAATCGATTTGGTTGAGGATGAGGTAAGAGACTTGCTAAATAAGTACAAGTTTGATGGGGCTAATATACCTGTTGTTCGTGGATCGGCCTTAGGAGCACTAAATGGTGAACCAGAGTGGGAAGAAAAAGTGCAACAACTGATGGATACTGTAGATAATTATATTCCATTACCTCAAAGGCTTGTAGATCGTGACTTCTTGCTTCCAGTAGAAGATACCATGTCTATCACTGGTCGTGGTACAGTTGCAACTGGTAGAATAGAGCGAGGAATTATCAAAGTAGGAGATTCTATAGAAATCATAGGGATGGGTGCAAAAAATTTGACTTCTACTGTAACAGGTGTAGAAATGTTTAGAAAACTTCTTGATAGAGGAGAAGCAGGCGATAACGTAGGTCTTTTGCTACGAGGTATTGACAAAGAGAAAATACACCGTGGAATGGTTATATGTAAGCCTGGTTCTGTAAAACCACATCGCAAGTTTAAAGCTGAAGTATATGTGTTGTCAAAAGAAGAAGGAGGTCGACATACGCCGTTCTTCAACAAGTATAGACCTCAATTCTATTTTAGAACTACTGACGTTACTGGAGAAGTTAAACTTCCAACAGGCGTGGAAATGGTAATGCCTGGCGATAATATAGCTATAGAAATAGAATTGATCAATGAAATAGCTATGGAAAAAGGCTTGAGGTTTGCTATACGCGAAGGAGGTAGAACGGTAGGTGCAGGACAAATTATCGAAATACTGGACTAAAAAATTGGATAGCTTATTCAATGATTAGTTCAAACGATTTAATATAATTTTTGGTTGTACAGAACTCTTGCATAAATTAGCAAATCGGATTGGAGATTAACCATACGGGTGTAGCTCAATTGGCAGAGTAGTGGTCTCCAAAACCATTGGCTGGGAGTTCGAGTCTCTCCACCCGTGCAAAATATGATGAAAAAAATAAAAGCTTTTATTATCGATACAGTACAGGAGGTAAGGTATAAAGTTACTTGGCCTTCTTATAAGTCTTTGCAAGAAAGTTCTGTATTGGTATTGGTAGCTTCAGTTATTTTTGCCGCTGTGATTGGGGTTGTAGACTTGATTATTCGAAATGCTATGGGTTGGTTTTATAATATGTTTTAACCCTGATACGAAGGGATCGAAAGCTAATAAATTTTTATGAAGAGTGATCAAAAATGGTATGTGCTAAAGGTAGTTAGTGGGCAAGAAAAGGTGGTAAAATCGCACCTAGAGGTTGCACTTGAAGAGGCAAGTTTAAGAAGCTACGTTAGTCAAATACTCATACCCTCTGAAAAAATTTATGAAATGCGAGCTGGTAAGAAGCAAATGCGAGAACGTAATTTTTTTCCAGGGTATATCATTTTATATGCAGATCTCTCGGATGGCCGTGTGCGACATTTAATTAAAGAAGTTCCCAACGCGATGGGTTTTCTGGGAGCAAGAGGTTGGGGAAGTTCTAGTCAGCCAATTCCATTGAGGGAAAAAGAGATTAATAAGATACTAGGTAGAGTAGATGAAGTAGCTGATTCAGAAAGTGGTCTCGATAAACCGTTTGTAATTGGAGAGACTGTTAAAATAGTTGATGGCCCCTTTAATGGATTTACAGGTAGTATACAAGAAATATTTGAAGAGCGTAAAAAATTAAATGTTATAGTTAAAATTTTTGAAAGAGATACTCCTATCGAGCTTACTTATTCACAGGTGGAGAAAATATTATAAGCTAACCGTTTACCATTCCTTAATATAAAATACATATATGGCTAAAGAAATTGTAGGCTACTTAAAACTTCAAGTAAAAGGCGGGGAGGCTAAACCAGCTCCTCCAGTAGGCCCTGCATTAGGTAGCAAGGGCTTAAATATTATGGAGTTCTGTAAGCAGTTCAATGCTCGGACGCAAGATAAGCAAGGACAAGTACTTCCTGTTTTGATCACTATCTATCAAGACAAAACTTTTGACTTTATTATAAAAACTCCTCCTGCTTCTGCTTCTATTATGAAAAAGGTTGGACTTTCTAAAGGATCCTCAGAGCCTAATAGGAATAAAGTAGGTGTATTAACAAAGGCTGATTTAGAAGCAATTGCGGCTTCTAAATTAGAAGACCTCAATACTACTTCCTTAGAATCTGCTATAAAAATGGTGGCAGGTACTGCTCGAAGTATGGGGGTCACGATACAACAATAATTAAAAGTAACTATTCAAATAATTAACATTAGTCTAATGGCTAAATTAACTAAAAAACAGAAAGCGGTTATCGGACAATATGACTTCCAAAAGACTTATAAGCTGGAAGAAGCTATAGAAGTTGTAAAAAAGATTACCTATACTAAATTTGATGCTTCTGTCGATATGGCTGTACATTTGGGAGTAGATCCCAAAAAAGCTGATCAAATGGTTAGAGGCACGCTAGTACTTCCCCATGGTACTGGAAAAGAAAGAAGAATATTGGTGTTGTGCACACCTGATAAAGAAAAAGAAGCCAAAGAAGCAGGAGCTGACTACGTAGGTTTAGATGAGTATATAAAGAAGATCGAAGAAGGCTGGGTAGATGTAGACGTAATTATCACCATGCCTGAAATAATGGTGAAGGTAGGTAGGCTTGGTAAAATACTAGGGCCTAGAGGTTTAATGCCTAACCCTAAAACCGGGACCGTAACTACAGAAATTGCTCAAGCTGTACGAGCTGTTAAATCAGGAAAAATCGAATATAAAGTTGATAAATATGGTATCGTCCATGCTAGTGTTGGCAGAGTCTCCTTTACTAAAGAAGCAATTAGAGATAATGCAAAAGAATTACTAGCTTCGCTTCTTAAAGCTAAGCCTGCATCTGCTAAGGGTAGCTATTTAAAAAGTATTAGCTTAGCTAGCACCATGAGCCAGGGTGTTCATGTAGATACAAGTACTAATTTTGGATTTTAGACAAAATGAATCGACAAGAAAAAACTATAATTATCAAAGATTTAGCAGAAAAGTTTAGAAATAACAACTGCTTTTATATAGTAGATTCTACCAGTCTTTCTGTACAAGCTACTAACCAGTTTAGAAGAGAATGTCGTCAGGTAGGCGTGAGTTATAGAGTTGCCAAGAATACATTGATTCTCAAAGCTTTGGATGAGATGCCAGGTATGAATGGTATCTATGAATCTTTACGTGACAAAGTACTAAAAGGATTTAGTGGTATTTTGTTTTTTAATGAAAATGCAAATATACCTGCTAAGCTTGTCCAAGATTTTAGAAAGGAAAAAAATCTAGATAGGCCTATCCTCAAAGGAGCTTATATAGATGGTGAATTATTTGTTGGAGATGAAAACTTGGAGGCATTGACCAAGCTGAAATCCAAACAAGTGCTTATTGGCGAGATTATTGGTTTGCTACAGTCTCCAATGGCAAACGTGCTATCTGCTTTACAAAGTGGAAAAACACAAATATCAGGAATTATAAAAACGTTGGGTGATAGGAAAGAATAGGGTGAACTATATTTTATTATTTATTAACTAAAATTTGGGTAAAATGACAGATCTAAAAAAATTTGCAGAACAGCTTGTTAATTTGACAGTAAAAGAAGTTAACGAATTAGCAGCTATATTAAAAGAAGAACATGGTATAGAACCTGCCGCCGCCGCCGCGCCTGTAGTAGTTGCTGGTGGAAGTGCACAAGGAGCAGATTCAAAACCTGCAGAAGAAAAGACTCACTTTGATGTAATCCTTAAATCAGCCGGAGCTAGTAAGCTATCTGTTGTGAAACTAGTTAAGGATTTAACAGGATTGGGTATAAAAGAAGCCAAAGATCTTGTGGATGCAGCTCCTAAAGCTATTAAAGAAGGAGTAGCCAAAGCCGAAGCAGAATCTTTAAAAAGTAAATTAGAAGAAGCAGGTGCTGAAGTTGAGCTTAAGTAATTTTTTTCTGTTAATAAAAATTACTTGCTCAATAAGCGCATTGTTATTGGCTTCTGTAGGAAGTGTGAGATAGGCATTTCTGTCTTATACTTTTAAAATATGGTAATAAACTGTACACGTATAATAGAATTCTTGATATAACCGAGAATTGGGTTTGCTAGGCAGGAAGGAATTTGCGAGAAACCGGAGTTTACTGTAGTAAATGAGGATTTTGAGCAAATTACTGACGAACCCAGAGGACTCAAGGCGACGGTTAGGCAAGAACTCTGATGGGTAGCAAAAAATCAACCTATTACGGAGTACAGTTATTCTGTTGTATACAATTTTAACTTCTATAACCTTGATAGAAAAGAATACCACGCACCGTTCAAGAGTTAGTTTCGCTTCTACTAGAAGCATTTCTGACTATCCTGACTTCCTTGAAATACAGCTTAAGTCCTTCAATGATTTTTTTCAGTTAGGTACGCCACCTGAAAAGAGAGTTGATGAGGGCTTGCATAAAGTTTTTAGGGAATACTTTCCTATAGAAGATTCTAGAGGAAATTTTGTACTAGAATTTATTGACTATACGCTTGACGCTCCCAAATATGATCCTAAAGAATGTGTTGAAAGAGGCGTTACCTATTCAGTCCCTCTTAAGGCTAAGTTGCGATTATTGCGCAACGATAACGATGACGAAGAGTTTGAGACCATAGAACAAGAAGTTTTTTTAGGCAATATCCCCTACATGACTTCACAAGGTTCCTTTATAATTAATGGAGCCGAACGTGTGGTGGTTTCTCAAATACACAAATCTCCCGGTGTGTTTTTTGCCCAAAGTAAACATATCAGCGGTGCGAAACTATATTCTGCTCGTATAATTCCTTTTAAAGGTGCCTGGATTGAATTTGCTACCGATGTGAATAACATCATGTATGCGTATATAGATCGGAAGAAAAAGTTTCCTATCACGACACTTTTGAGAGCTATCGGATATGGTACCGACAAAGAGATTTTAGATATATTTGGTTTATCTGAAGAAATAAAAGCAAATAAAACGAATTTAAAACAGAAAATCGGAAGAAAGCTCGCAGCACGTGTATTAAGATCTTGGACCGAAGATTTTATCGATGAAGATACCGGAGAAGTGATCACACTAGACCGTAACGAGGTAGTGTTAGAAAGAAATGCTATTATTGACGAATCTGCTATAGAAGCAATATTACAATCGGGAACTTCTTCTATAGTATTATATCGAGAAGATATCAATATTGCTGACTACGAGATCATATACAATACCCTACATAAAGATAACGCTAACTCCGAAAAAGAAGCCGTAGAACAAATATATCGCCAACTTCGTAGTTCTGAGCCGCCTGATGAACAAACAGCACGAGAAGCGATACAAAGCTTGTTTTTTAGTACCAAACGATATAGCCTTGGAGAAGTTGGTCGTTATAAAATTAACACCAAACTAGGTTTAAACATCCCCATGGATGTTAGCATACTTACCAAAGAGGATATTTTACAAATTGTTAAATATTTAATTGGGCTTATTAATTCCAAAGCTACGGTGGATGATATTGATCACTTGAGTAATAGAAGGCTTCGCAGTGTTGGTGAGCAACTATATGGTCAGTTTGAGTTAGGATTGTCTAGAATGGCTCGAACTATCCGAGAAAGGATGAATGTGAGGGACAACGAAGAATTTAAGCCTAGTGATTTAGTAAATGCGAGAACCCTCTCTTCAGTTATCAACACATTTTTTGGTACCAATCCACTCTCGCAATTTATGGACCAAGTCAATCCTTTGGCAGAGGTTACGCATAAAAGAAGGATTTCTGCTTTAGGACCTGGTGGACTTTCAAGAGATCGAGCTGGTTTTGAAATCAGGGATATTCATTATACCCACTATGGACGCCTTTGTACCGTTGAAACGCCAGAAGGACCTAATATTGGTTTGATATCTTCTTTATCTGTGCATGCTAGGATCAATGATATGGGCTTTATTGTAACCCCCTATAGAAAAATCAAAAACGGTGTGGTAGACTTCAAAGAAAATGCCCAATACCTAACTGCAGAAGAGGAAGATAAAATCAAGATTGCACAAGCCAGCTCCAAGCTAGATGACAAAGGACATTTTATAGAAGAAAAAGTAAAAACTCGTTATGCAGGAGATTTTCCGATAGTTGGCCCAGAAGATATCTCTTTCATAGATATCGCTCCTAACCAGATTGTATCTATTTCTGCTTCACTGATCCCATTCTTGGAGCATAATGATGCTAGCCGTGCGCTGATGGGTTCAAACATGCAGCGTCAGTCAGTACCACTCATTCAGCCTGAGGCACCTATTGTTGGTACAGGAATAGAAAAGCGGATCGCTCAAGATTTTAGAGGTCTGGTTCGAGCTGAAAAAGATGGGGTAGTGGAATATGTAGATGCTAATAAAATTGTAATCAATTACGACTTTACAGAAGATGAGCAGCTCATATCTTTTGATAAATCTTCTATTACTTATCCTTTACTTAAAATGAAAGGTACTAACCAAGGTACCTGTGTCAACTTAAAACCTATTGTAGCCAAAGGTGACGTTGTCAAACAAGGTCAAATCTTATGTGAAGGATATGCTACTCAAAATGGCGAACTAGCTTTAGGAAGAAATCTCAAAGTAGCCTTTATGTCTTGGCAAGGTTATAACTATGAGGATGCTATTGTTATTTCAGAGCGTATTGTAAGAGAAGATCTATTCACTTCCATTCACATAGAAGAATTCTCGTTAGAAGCACGGGACACGAAACTCGGTGAAGAAGAGTTAACCTCTGAGATTCCTAACTTAAGTGAAGAAGCTTTAAGCAATCTAGATAAAAATGGTATCGTTGCCGTCGGAACTTCTATAAAAGAAGGGGATGTACTCATTGGTAAGATAACTCCTAAAGGAGAGGCGGATCCTAGCCCTGAAGAAAAGCTTTTAAGAGCGATATTTGGTGATAAAGCAGGGGATGTAAAAGATGCTTCTCTAAAGGTACCACCTTCTATGCAAGGTGTGGTAGTAAAAACTAGATTGTTTTCAAAACCTAGAACAGATAAAAACTCTCGAGCTAAGGTCAAGAAAGAATTAGAAATCTTGAAAAAGGCGCATGCCAAACAGCTTACTGATTTGCGTGCAGTTATGATAGGGAAGCTCAAAAAGCTATTAGAAGGTGAAAAGTCAAAAGGAGTCTATCATCAATTTGGAGATGAATTAATAGCTCCAGGAAAAGCTTTCACGGCTGAGTTGATTGAGAAAAACTTATTCCCTAGCAAAAATTTATATCGAGACGAAAGCTACTACAACATTCCAGAAGAGACTAACTTGGTAGGTGAAGTAATGCTTGACAACTGGACAGATAATAAGAAGAAGAATGCGCTTATTAAAACCCTTGTTAGCAATTACAATACGAAGAGAAACGGCCTTATAGGCGATTTTAGAAGAGAAAGGTTTGCTTTAGAAATAGGAGATGAACTGCCTACAGGCATCCTTAAATTAGCTAAGGTATATGTAGCTAACAAGCGCAAGCTTCAAGCAGGAGATAAAATGGCAGGTAGACATGGTAACAAAGGTATTGTTGCCAGAGTAGTAAGAGAAGAAGATATGCCTTTCTTAGCGGATGGTTCACCAGTGGACATTGTATTGAGCCCATTGGGATTGCCTTCACGTATGAACTTGGGGCAGATATACGAAACGCTATTAGGTTGGGCAGGAGAAAAATTAGATAAAAAATATGCTACACCTATTTTTGATGGAGCTACGATCGAGGATGTAAGCAAAGAGCTGGCAGAGGCAGGATTACCCTCATTTGGAAAGGCTGAACTGTATGATGGTCTTACTGGAAAAAAGTTCGATCAACAAATAACTGTGGGAGTCATCTACATGCTGAAACTAGACCACTTAGTAGATGATAAGATGCATGCTCGTTCTATCGGACCCTACTCGTTGATTACACAACAGCCACTAGGAGGTAGGTCTCAATTCGGAGGACAGCGTTTCGGAGAAATGGAGGTGTGGGCATTAGAAGCATTTGGTGCTGCACATATCTTACAAGAAATGTTGACCACCAAATCAGATGACGTAGTTGGTCGTTCAAAAGCCTATGAGGCTATCGTAAAAGGAACAAGTTTCCCTAAGCCAGGCATACCAGAATCATTTAATGTTTTGATTCATGAGCTTAGAGGACTAGGGTTGGAGATTACGCTCAAATAAGTTAAATCTATATCTGTTAACTATTAACCAATAGACCATTAGATAAGCACATATGTTAGCCAGAAAAGACACAAGAATTAAATCAGATTTTTCCGAGATCATTATCAGTCTTGCTTCTCCCGAATCAATTCTAGAAAGATCTCGTGGAGAAGTTACACAACCAGAGACTATTAACTACAGGACTTATAAGCCTGAGATGAAGGGTTTATTTTGTGAAAGAATATTTGGTCCTGTAAAAGATTGGGAGTGTCACTGCGGGAAGTACAAAAGAATTAGATACAAAGGCATCATATGCGACCGATGTGGTGTAGAAGTAACGGAGAAGAAAGTCAGAAGAGAAAGGACAGGCCATATTGAACTAGTTATACCTGTAGCTCATACCTGGTATTTTAGGTCGTTACCAAGTAAGATCGGTAATCTGCTTGGACTTCCTACCAAAAAACTGGATCAAATTATTTATTATGAAAGATATGTAGTTGTACAAGCAGGGATTAAGGCAGACGAAGGACTTAGCTACATGGACTTTCTCACAGAAGAAGAATATCTGAATATTATAGACATTCTTCCTCGTGAAAATCAGTTGTTAGATGATAATGATCCTAATAAATTTATTGCTAAGATGGGTGCCGAAGCGTTGGAGTTTATCTTATCACGCATAGACCTAGACACCTTATCTATCGAATTACGTGAACAGGCACATACCGACACTTCTCAACAGCGTAGGGTAGAGGCTCTGAAACGTTTAAAAGTAGTAGAAGCTTTTAGAGATGCTAAAACTCGGATCGCTAACAAGCCTGAGTGGATGATCATGCGTATCATACCCGTTATCCCTCCAGATCTTCGTCCGCTTGTGCCGCTTGATGGCGGTAAGTTCGCTACCTCAGATTTAAATGATCTGTATAGAAGAGTTATTATCCGAAATAATAGGTTAAAACGGCTGATAGATATTAAAGCCCCTGAAGTTATCTTAAGAAATGAAAAAAGAATGCTTCAGGAAGCTGTGGACTCTCTATTTGACAATTCTAGAAAAATAAATACGGTTGTTGCCGAAGGCTCTAGGGTGTTGAAATCATTCAGTGACATACTCAAAGGAAAACAAGGTCGTTTCCGTCAAAACTTGCTAGGAAAACGTGTCGACTATTCGGGTAGGTCTGTAATTGTAGTAGGTCCTGAACTGAAATTACATGAATGTGGATTGCCCAAAGATATGGCTGCTGAGCTATTCAAACCATTTATTATTAGGCGACTTATTGAAAGGGGTATTGTTAAAACTGTAAAATCAGCAAAAAAACTAGTTGAGAAAAAGACGCCTGTCGTATGGGATATCTTAGAAAATGTTTTAAAAGGACACCCTGTACTACTGAACCGCGCCCCAACATTACACAGGCTTAGTATTCAAGCTTTCCAACCTAAGTTAATCGAAGGTAAAGCGATACAGCTCCATCCTTTAGTTTGTGCTGCATTTAATGCGGACTTTGATGGAGACCAGATGGCAGTGCACGTTCCTTTGAGTCACGAAGCTATTGCAGAAGCATCTATCATTATGTTGGCTTCTCATAATATTCTTAACTCTGCTAATGGAACTCCTCTTGCCGTGCCTACCAAAGACATGATCTTAGGACTGTACTATCTCACAAAAGGTAAAAAGGGCACTCCAGACGCTCCTGTTAAAGGAGAAGGAATGACTTTCTATTCTCCAGAGGAAGTAATAATTGGCATTGAAAATGATGAGGTTTCTATCCATGCATTGATTAAAGTTAGAATCAAAGAAAGAGATAAAAATGGTGAAATGGTTCATCACATCATCGAAACGATAGCCGGTAGGGTAGTTTTCAATCAGTACGTTCCAGAAGAATTAGGATTTATTAATGAACTACTTAATAGCAAAAAATTACAACACATTACTAGTCAGGTTTATAGATTAGTTGGTACTTCACGAGCTACTCAATTTTTGGATGATGTAAAAGCACTAGGGTTCCAGTATGCTTATAAAAGTGGAGTAAGTTTTGCTTTAGATGATATTAAAGTCCCTCATATTAAGTTTGAACTGATAGAACAAGCTCAAAAAGATGTAAATGCTGTACAAGAAAACTATTTGATGGGTCTTATCACTGACAATGAGCGATATAACCAGATCATCGATATATGGACGCGCGTCAATACGCAAGTTACGGTATTCTTGATGCAAGAGCTAGAAGAAGATAGGCAAGGGTTCAATTCTATATTTATGATGATGAACTCCGGAGCTAGAGGTTCTAGAGAGCAGGTTCGTCAGCTAGGTGGGATGCGTGGTCTGATGGGTAAACCTCAGAAACAACTACAAGGATCTGTAGGAGAAATCATAGAAAACCCAATTCTTTCTAACTTTAAAGAAGGGTTGGATGTACTTGAATATTTTATCTCTACACACGGAGCTAGGAAGGGTCTTGCCGATACAGCTCTTAAAACAGCAGATGCTGGTTATTTGACAAGAAGACTAGTAGATGTGGCACAAGATGTAATCACGACAGAAGAAGATTGCGGTACATTACGTGGCGTTACGATTACTACTTCAATAAATAAAGATGAAGTAGCCGAATCTATCTCTGAACGAATATTAGGCAGGGTGGCTCTAAACGATATTTATTATCCCAATACGAATAAATTACTGATTAGTGCAGGAGAAGAGTTTAATGAAGAAATAGCTGCTTCTATTGAAACAGCAGGCATTGAAAGTGTTGAAGTAAGGTCGGTGCTAACCTGTGAGACTAGAAGAGGTATATGTACAAAATGCTATGGTAGGAACTTGGCTACTGGAAAACTTGTACAAATAGGAGAAGCGGTAGGAGTTATAGCTGCACAGTCTATTGGTGAACCTGGTACGCAGCTTACATTGAGAACATTCCACGTGGGTGGTGCTGCAGCTAGCGTAGCCGTTGAGTCTAATATACAAGCTACAGATAAGGGCATTGTAAGTTTTGAAGATTTTAATACAATTAAAACTACCAACTCCCAAGGAGAAAAAATAGATGTAATTATCAGTAGGTCTTGTGAAGTTAGGTTGTTAGATCCACAGGATAATAGAATACTCATGCATAAGCACGTGCCCTACAGTGCGTTCTTACGTGTCAAACAAGGTGAGCTTGTAGAGAAAGGGCAAGAGATATGCTATTGGGATCCATATAACGCAGTGATCTTAACAAGTATAGATGGAACCATTGAGTTTCATTCTATAGAAGAAGGCGTTACCTACAAAGAAGAATATGATGAGCAAACAGGGTATAAAGAAAAAGTGATTATCGAATCCAAAGATAAGACTAAAAACCCTAGTATAACTGTCAAAAGTACTTCTGGAGAATCTATTAACTATAACATACCTGTAAAAGCGCGCTTAATAGTAGAAGATGGTAGTAAAATCAAAGCAGGGCATCCGCTTGTAAAAATACCAAGAGTAGTTAGCTTATCTAAAGACATTACAGGAGGATTACCAAGGGTGACAGAACTCTTTGAAGCCAGAGACCCATCGAACCCTTCTATCGTAAGTGAAATAGATGGCTTTGTTACATATGGACCTATAAAAAGAGGTAGTCGTGAGATTTTTGTTGAGTCAAAAGATGGTATAAAAAGAAAGTATTTAGTACCCCTTTCAAAACATATACTTGTGCAGGATAATGACTATATCAAAGCAGGCTATCCTATTTCTGATGGTAATATTTCGCCGAGTAGCATCTTAAATATCAAAGGGCCTGTGGCAGTACAAGAGTATATTGCAAAAGAATTACAAGCTGTGTATCGCCTACAAGGTGTTAAAATCAATGATAAACACATTGAAGTTATTGTCAGGCAGATGCTCAGTAAGTTAGAAGTAATAGAATCAGGGGATACCACTTTCTTGCCTGGACAGACTATCAGCAAGTTTGTCTTTAGAGAAGACAATGATAAACTGTTAGATAAAAAAGTGGTAACTGATGCAGGTGATTCTAAGCTATTCAGAGTGGGTCAGATTATCACTGCCAGAATGCTGGATGATGAAAATGCTAACTTAAAACGACATAATTTGTCACTTATACAGGCTAGAGATGCTGAACCAGCTATTGCTCGGCTAAAATTGCAAGGGATTACACAAGCTTCCTTAGATACAAAAAGCTTTATATCAGCCGCCTCATTCCAAGATACTACGAGGGTGTTGAGTGAAGCTGCAATAAGAGGTAAGCGAGATCGGTTACAAGGGCTAAAAGAAAATGTTATTGTAGGCCATTTAATCCCTACAGGTACTGGTTTACCACGTTATAACAAATTGATTGTTGGGCTTAAGGAGGATTATGATAACCTAATGGCATCTAGGGAAAAAACGATGCCTATGGAAAATATTGCCCAGGCTTAATGTAAATGCCTTTGTGGTGTTAGGGCTTCAGCCCTGACACCACACTAAATGCTCTGACCAAAGATATACAAAGATCGATGATAACAATTTGATTCTTGACTGTGGTGTCAGGGCCTCAGCCCTGACACACACTAAGGACTAAAAGTATGGGTTATCCTGCAAAGCTTACAAAAGAAAATTCTCTAGATGTATCTAGAAAGATCCATTGCTTAGGTATCAATGAGATCTTTTTGGCAAACCTAGCTATTGCACTAAAGCACCAAGGATATGAGATCACAACTAGCGTAGAATCAAATCCGGAACCCTATATAGCTAATAAGCTAGTTCAAAATCATATCTTACCCCAAAGAATAGGATTGGATGCAAACAACATTCATCCTCGCCTGGATGGATTGATTATAGGTAGAAAAATAGATGCTAAGAATGTAGAAGTGGAAATGGCACACCAATTAGGTGTTCCTGTTTATATATATGCTGATTACATCCATAAATATGCGCAAGACAAGCAACGTATTGTTGTTACAGGAATTGAAGAGATAACAGATATACTACTCACTATTTTTATATATGTATTGCGCTATTGGAATCGGTCTTTTGATTATATAACTACCTCTTCTTGTTTAGATGAATCAATAAAAATAAGTGATGCACCTATTATACTGCTTCAAGCAGATGGGCATGCCGCTTCAACATTGGATCAGCGGCCTCAGTTTTTAGCTTATGACCCACATATTGTAGTTATTAGTAGTTTGGATAAAATATCTCCTGAAGGGGAAGATACTTTAGATAGATCTGTTGATGCCTTCAATGCATTGGCAGATAGCCTTCCTAAGGCAGGAAGTGTAATTTATAATGCTGATATTCCTGTTATTCGGAAAATAGGAGAGAAGAGTCGAATAGATGTAAAAAATATTGCTTATCGAGCGCATAGTACGAGGATTAATAACAAAAAAATTTATCTCATTACTCCACAAAGTGAGATTCTCATCACGAATTCTAACAAGATGACCTTAGAGGCCATAGCAGGAGCTTATTCTTTGTTAGAGGAAGTAGCTATTACAGAGGAACAATTTTATGAAGCTATTTCTACTTTCCCCAATTTGTAGAAAGAATTTGTGAGAAACCGGAGTTGTGGTGGTGGGAGTTACTCCCACCACTTAAATCAGACTGTCAGGAGGAAACTCTTGACAGCATATGAGGATTGAGGTGTCAGGGCTCCGGCCCTGACACACACTTACTGACGAGCCTAGGGGCTACAGGCAATGGTTTCGGTTTCGGAAGAACTCTAATTACTGATCATTTAATCCCTTTCCATTGAGAATTTGCTGCATATATTTTTCAACCCTTGACTTCCGAGTTTTAGATTGCTTGGGTGCAGAAAAATAAAGAATGTATGCTCTTTGTCGTCCGGGCGTTAATGCATCGAAAGCAGTTTTTAAGGCAGGGATTTCATCTAATTTATTTTGAAATTCTTCAGGAATGATGAATTCTGCAGTTTTTTTATAATTTATTTTTAAACCGGCTTTTTCCACTTCAATGGCTTCATCAATATAGGCTTTCAAGACGGGTTCTATCTCCACTATTTCTCGAACATTGGTGAACCGAATCTGACGTCCCGCCTGCGTATTCTTCCCAAGCTTGGTTAGAATACCATGGGCATCATTTAACAAGGCACCTTTGAAAAACAAAAGCGCACAGTATTCTTTAAATTCATGTATTAAAACTATGTTACTTTTCTGAAACGTGTAACAAGGAACACCCCATTTCAATTCTTCAGTCAGGGGAGAGTCAAGCATGATCATTCTCAATTTCTCCAATTCTTCCTGCCACTTGTTGGCTTTACTAAAATATATATCAACCTGAGGATTCATTTTAGGCTTTGTCATAGTATGTTATTTTAATTTGTTTACTATGTCTTGTAAGCGGTTATGTGCCATGTTGATGCCCTGTGTCATTCCTATTTTTAGCACCTGGTCCCTTTGGGTAACCGATTCATAAATTATGTGCATGTTTAGTTTACTGGTATTGTCAGTAAGTTTTTCAAAGTCTAATAACTCAAGCTGAACGCCAAAAGACATATTCTCCATTTCAAATGTCCGAGTGATCTTACGGTTCGGAATAAACTCATGGATTACACCAGTGAACCTATATTTATTTCCCTGGGCATCAGTTGATTCAAATTGATAATGGCCATGCTTTTTACTTTCAAGTTTCAGCACTTTCGTTGTCATCCATTGTTCAACAATATCAGGGTCTACATACGCTTTAAAAAGTAATTCCAACGGCAAATCAAATTCCCTTGTAATCATTAATTCTTGTTTGCCCTCTTCGGCATTGATTTTTGTTTTTTGTTCCATATTATTCTATTTTTTTGATGTGTATTTTTTCATGATGGTTTCTAATTTATTAAATCTGTCCTCCCAAATTTTTCGGAATGGTTCAATAAAGTCGGCTACTTCTTTCATTTTTTTTGCATTGATCTGATAGTAAATTTCCCTGCCGTTTTGTTCTTGTTCAAGCAATGCACACTCGGTGAGTATTTGCAGGTGTTTTGAAATAGTCGGTCTGGCTGTGTCAAAATTTGTGGCTATTGCACCTGCTGTCATCGATTGTGAGGCCACTAATAGGAGTATCGCCCTTCTTGTCGGGTCTGCTATGGCTTGGAATACATCTCGTCTTAATTTCATTGTGTAGTTATTTAGCTACAAATATATATGTAGTTATTTAACTACGCAAAATTTCGACCTGAGATAGCAGCAATATTTTTCCGAAAAAGAAAAGAAAGAAGCACAAAAGATACGCTTTTAGAACTAGGGGTTGTAACCGAGAACCTCATAAATTTCCGAAATAGGCTTTTTTAATTATTCTCAAACAATTCGTGAAGTTTTTGTTGCAGTAGTTTCTTATCGGGCAGTTGCATTTGGTATTCGGAAACCATAGTAGGCGAAAGGCTACGGCTCAACGCATATTCAACCACTTCGCTATCTTTGTCTTTGCAAAGCAAAACGCTAATGCTTGGTTTTTCGTGTGGCTTCTTTATATCTCTGTCTAATGCAAAATCCATGGTCAGTGACTAACATACCATACTTATTGTGTCCTGTGTGGCACAGGCTATGGAAAGGGAAAGAACTGCAACCCTGATATTTAACGGGTAAAAATGATCTTTTGGGTAGTGGTAGGGTAGGGCTGGTGGTAATGGGGGGCAATTGGCGTAG
This sequence comes from Candidatus Amoebophilus sp. 36-38, assembly GCA_001897825.1. Lineage (GTDB taxonomy): Bacteria > Bacteroidota > Bacteroidia > Cytophagales > Amoebophilaceae > Amoebophilus. Next base: position 7,152 of record MKUM01000066.1, on the reverse strand, counting down.
CGCTTATGGGATTTTCAACGTACAAATAAAAAAGGGTTCTTAGAACCCTTTTTTATAACAAAATAATAAAGATTTAGGCTTGACCAGCAGTACTATTTCTTCTTACTACTACTAGGAGTAGTAGCATTCTTTCTGTTTTGTACGTCTAGTCTAATGCTTTGTGCCATCTCCTTTAATTCTTGCATACCTTTTCTAATACGAGTTCCAGCTGTTTTGTTCCCCTTATCGTAGAATTTTGCAAAATCATCTTCCAGGTCTTTAATGTGTTCCATTATCCTTTCAAATGGTTTTTTATTCTTATCTACAACTTGAGTTACCTTCTTCTGAGGGCTACTCATATTTTTTTGACTCATATTCTTAGTTTGACTCATATTCTTAGTTTTTTAATGTATTAAAAATACTACTCTAGTTGCTAATATAGCCAAAATGTTTTTTAAAACAACAAAAAATACACTTAAGCTAACTTTTTATATAAACTATGGTACTAAATATAACGATACTATTTATTATATAATCTGTATCCCAAATAATTTTTACCTGTAAACATAGAAACTCCTCGATAAGGGGTATCTAAATGCTTATGTTTTACTTGTACATCGCAATCTGGATATGGGCATCTGGGTATTTCTGGGCAATTTATAGTAAACCCTACTTGTAAGAATAAACTCTGTTGGCTTAGAAGTACTCCATTTCGAGATGAGGAAGGAAGAAACTTATCATTCGCTGTAGTATTTTCATACAAGATTCTGCCAAATATGCTAAAATATTCTGAGATGTGTTTTTCAAGGGTTACACCTAATCCTACAGGCACAGGAATTACCATATTATGAATGGCTCCAGTATCTTTTATTAGATTCCCATAAGAAAAATTAAATCCTGCTTGAGCATTTATTAGTAAGGTATATGCTGAATTTTCTAACAATTTGAAACTAGGCATCGCATAAAGTTTTAACGTATAATGCATGCCCTTAGGGTCATTATAATTAGATAGCTCTTTGTGCTTGTCATCAGGCTTTAATGTTTTGATAAAATTTAGGTAAAGCGCTCCCCCTAATTCAAACCTAAATTTTTTGAGGATATCTACGTGTCCACTAAAAGTTATCGGAAGGGTATTCCCAAAGCCACTAAAAGTCACATATCGAAGAACATTTTTATTAGAATCAGACAGATCAGCAAGTAACTTTGGGTCTTCATAAGCTTTCATACGAACATAAGAATTCCCGAACCACCGTATTAAATAAATTATTTGACTTTCTCCAGGATTATAGAGATAGTGATTACCATCTTTTTCATATACCGCAACATTGATAGTTTGGTTATTGTAATAGGTCCTACCATAACCTATAGAGAAATTAAAATGTATAGGATTTAGAAATTTTCTTAATTTATTAGGGGATTTTCCGTAAGATATACTAGGTGTAATAAGCAGTATGAATAACCCTAGAATAGATTTAGTTACATGAAATTTAAAATCCGGTTTACAAATTTTACAAAAAGAATATGCTTTCATTACTTATTGATGCCCTCTTTAGGTTATAGCTTATTACTAACTTCTATGATATCTAAATTTGTTTATTCTACAGCTAAATTAGATACTTTGCTGGGAATTAAGTAAAAATTTGGTGCTAATTTGTTTATTGCTTTTAGATTTCTTGCATAAATCCATTTTAAAAAACTTTTTTTTGCTTTTTTACATAGCATATACAGTAGCTGATGATTGATACCAATCTTCTTTAACAACATATAGAGAAATTAAGCAAAATTATGTATATCTACCATTTAGTTTCGTCCCACTATGCATAGATAAGTATGATAACAAGTTGTTTTAGGCCCTACTTGGGCTTATACTTCCTGCTGCGTGTTCGCTTGTTTTTTTCTTGCTTGTTCCTCTTGCTTTTGTTTTTGTTTCTCTTCTTTTTCCTTTTTTTCTTTCTTTCTTTTCGCTTCTTGTTCCTCCTTACGTTGTTTTCTTAAAATCGTGTTTTCCCAAACTACTTCTTGGGGGTTACCTACTGGGAATCCATCCAGGAAGAGTTGAATTTCAAATTTAGATTTATCTTCAGCGAATTCAGGCATGATGACTACATCATCAATACGGTTATTTACTCTATTATTATCTAGTGTGTATTCAAAAAAACCATTTTTGTCTTTTAATCTAGAACGCTCAACACCTGGTTTTTGGCTGGGCAGAATATCGGCATTATATCCTGCTTTTCTTTTGAATCTAAGTACAACCTTGTTGCTGTTTTTAAGCGGATCTTTTCCTTCATTTTTTACTATAAAACTGATCGTCCTGTCTGATTCTTCTGCTCCTTGTAGTGTATGCTTTGTTAGATGTAGCGTAGGTCTGATGTCTTCAGTTGTCCATTTTGTCTTTTTTACCTTGCTTGCTCTTTTACCATCATAAACTAACTCTGCTTTGATGATTACTTCTTTTTCATGTTCGTGAGGTTCAATTTTGTACTTGAGTTCATTACCTATGTAACTAGTGTTAATCGGGAATTCAAATATCCCTGGATTCTTCTCATGAGGGTTAGATGTATTTTCTTCGGGTTGCTTATTTAGTAGTGTGATGTTAGCATTTCCTTTTTCTATAATAAATCTAACGAACAGTGCTCTATCTAGCTCTAATGTATTTTCAGTTTTCTTTCCTTCCCTATTTCTGTGTATTTTGAATGATATCGTGGTATTTTTTTCGTCGTGTCCGCGTAGTATACTGGGAAGATGAGTAATGGAAAGCCCGATGGTCTTATCTTTCCAGACAATTGTTTGTGGCTTTCCTAGCTCTTTGCCATCATAAACAAGTTGTGCGTTAAATTTAACTTTTCTTTCACCTTCCCGGGGTTCGATCATAAAATCTTCAATCTTAGAAGATTTGCCATTACTTTTTTCCAATCCAGTATTGTTTAGTAAGAATTCAAAAAATCCTTCTCCAGTTTCTTTTATATCTGATTTTTGTGTCCCTTTCTTAAATATTGTTGCCATATGACCCTCTTCTCTGATAAATTTTATGTAGAGTTTCTCTGGCTCTTGAGCATCTTTCCCTCTGTTAAATAAAGTGAAGGATATTTGTTTATTATCACCTTGTAATTTATGGGTTAAGTTGGTTATATCTATTCTTATATCTTTTTGTACCCAAACTAGTTTGCTGGGCTTGCCTATTTCAATGCCATCGTAAACAAGTTGTAGCTTGAATTCAGCTTTTGTTTCTCCTGCTCGAGGAGTGATTATTAAACTAGTAAATGTATCGATAGGTTGGTTTAAATTGTGCTCAGTATCTATTTTAAGCTGAAATAAACCATCTTGGTTACTTTCTATTCCAGTGCCTTCTATAATTGAGTTGTATCCACTTTCTCTAATGAATCTTAAGAAAAGTTTGTTTTCTTCTGGCTTATCTGTTGCTTTATTGTTTACAGTTAAGCTGATATGTCTATTGTCCCCTCTTAGATCTCTTAGGTCATCTATAGATAGCTGTAATTTTTCGGCTTCCCAGGTTATGGTTACAGGCTTACCCATCGCTATCCCATCATACACCAGTTGTAGGCTAAATTCAGCTTTAACCTTCCCTGGTAGTGGGTCTATTTTAATCCTTTCTATGGGGTTGCCTATGTTGTTGTTATTGACGTCGTGTGGAATGGTTAACTCAAACACTCCATCGCCTTTTTCTTTTACGGGATTCCATCCTTGCTCCATAGTTATAGACTCGATATTTTCAATAGCAGCTTCATATCCCTCGTTCCTTGTTAACCTGACTAGCAAGCTTTTTGTGCTATCAGGATCGTGTGTACCTTTTTTAATTATCGTGAATTTTATGTTTGGCTTATCGCTTTTTCGTCCAGTTAGTTGGGTAGTTACATGCGTTAGTTTCAATTTAACAGTTTTAGCTTTCCAGGTTACAAGTTTAGGTTTACCGATGGGCATACCTTGATAAAAAAGCTGTAAACTAAATTGGGCTAGTTTATCTCCTTCTATAATGTGTATAGATAGGTTATCAATCCGTTTCTGTAAATCTATATCTTTATCAATTTGTAATTCAAGTACGCCAGCGCTAACCTCGGGTAGAAATTCTGAGCTACCATCAGGTTGATGTTGAATGATGGTAGCGTTTGTATCCGCTAGCCTCATTATTCTTAGCGCTATTTTATTGTTCGTGCTTGATGGATCTGCTCCTGGCCTATCTTCTCCTATATCTTTTATTGTAAACTCAATTTTTTTGTCATTTTTATCTCCTACTAGCTTTGGGGTATGAACATCAAGCTCTAATCTAACATCTGCTTTTCGCCAACGGACAAATTGAGGCTTGCCCATATTCAGATCTCCCACAACTAGCTGTAACATAAATTCTGCAAAAGTATCTCCTTCCTTAACTTGGATGTTTAAGCGTTCGTTAAGGACTTTTTTGCCTATCTCGTTTTTTTTGCCTATCTCGTTTTTATCTATCTTCAACTCGAAAGTGCCAGCCTCTCCACGGGACTCTGCACCATTTATAGTTGCTCCTGTATGCGTGTTACCTTGCTTGGTTATTCTCAAGGTCACTGCATCATTTAGCTCCTCAATCTTTCCACCTTTTATTCCAATTCTAAATTTTATGGCTGTGTCTGGGCCTCTGAGCTCATGGGTTACGTCTTTGAGTGTTAACTTGAAGTGTCTAGGTTTCCAAACGATTTGCTTAGGTTTACCCATCAGCATGCCCTTGTAAAGTAAAGCAACTTCATATACAACCTTAGTTTCTCCCTTTGGAACATATAAGATTAAGTCTTTGATGTGGATTTCAATTTTTTCGTGTTTTTCTGTTTCATCCGTAGTAGGTATAGTTACAGGTAGTTCAAAAATCCCATTATGTTTTTGAGTAGGATTTTCAGCGTTGTTAGAGGCTTCTGGTTGAGGGTGATAGTTTGATTCTTTGATCTTATCTCCTCGAATAGCAGAATTGAGCCCTTCTTTTCTTATAAATATTACCGATAGTTTATCTTTTTCTGGTAAATCCTTACCCTTACTTTTTATAGTAAAGTGTATATCATTTTCTATATCCTTGTTATGTTCACCTATACCTATTAATTTCGTCTTCAGGTTAGTTATCACTAAGCGGACATCTTTATTATCGAATTCTATTTTTTTAGGCTTACCTAAGAAAATTCCATTATAAACGAGCTCGAGCTCGAAGGCGGCTTTTTGTTCATCTTTATCTATAGAAATAGATAAATCTTTGATTGGATCTCCTCCTATTTGGGACTCGTTAATCACATACTCAAATAAGCTATGGTCTTCTAATAATTTAGCTCCTTTAATGCTTGCAGTATGACCTTCTTTGCGAGTTAAACGTAGAACTAAGTTATGGTCGTTTACAAAGGCCTCTGATTGATGAAATTTATTTCTTACAACTTTAAAACTGATAACATTATTTTTCCCTGTAAGGTATTTATTTGCTTTTTTTATTTTTAGCAAAAATGGAGCTGTTGTTAGATGTGGAAGCCTTGGCTTGCACGTTTTTTGACAAGAAGCGATTGTTAACAAACCACATAAGCTGGCTAATCTAAGTATAAACTTAACTGATCGGATATTTATTTTAGGTAACATGGATAGATGGGTTGACATATGTTAAGAGTTAATAAACCTTGTTGTAGAAGTTTATATTCCTGTGTAAATAGGTAGATATAATGATGATGTTACATTATTCCTACTCTATATAATAATGCTTATTGGCCACATAAACAAGATGGTTGGTAATTTTTTGTGATCATATATTAGAAGTATAGTAGGTATGTAGAAGTTTGCTAACAATTAATTCTTCTTCTAGAGTTAGATGATCAACAAATGATGTGCTTTTTCTACGTAGGTCTACTTGTTGTCGATCATATAAATATAAAAAGCAGCAAAAAAGCCTCTCGTTAGACTGACTAAGTGTATGTCAGAGCCCCAGCCCTGATACCTCAATCCTCATGTGCTATCAGGAATCTTTCCTGACAGCACATTTGAGTGTCGGGAGTGGCTCCCGACACCACAACTCTGGTTTCTCACAAATTCCTTCCTGCCCAGAGAACTCAAGACGACGATTGTGCAAGAATTCTATTTTAGAACGATTTTAATATTTGATGATACCTTCTGCTTGTTCTTCTAATAACTTAATATATCTAGAATTAGCCAATACCGTTTCTAGACGACTATCGGTTATATTTCCAAGCGTTGGTTTAAGCGGATATACATGCATTCGAAAGTAATGGAAAATATCAGTAAGGTGACCCAGAGCAAAACTTCCACCATGCATGCCTTGTGAAAGGCCTACTAAAGCACATCTTTTACCAGTGAAAATACGGGGGGACAATCCATCAATAAATGCTTTTAAAACTCCAGGAAAAGACCTATTGTATTCAGGAACAATAAATACATATTTCTGAGCTTGCTCCACTTGGGCAGCAAGTAGATTAAATTCCTTGTTTTTTCCCATGTTTTGATACAGGGCAGTTGCTGTGAAATCGGGAGGTAAACTAGTGAGTTCAAGTACCTGTGCGGAAGCTCCTTTCTTTTCTAATATTTGTGCATAGTGGTGTGCTGTAGCTGAACTTAAGGAATTATTGCGGTTGGTGCCAGCTATAATTAAAATGGATTGATCGGTCATATTTATTGTGTTATTAGTTGAATCAATGAACAAGTAAAATTCTTTAAACTAAGAAGTACAGCAACTTTTAGAAGGTTATTTTAATCGTGAGTTTTTGTGATAGGAAAACGTAGTCAAGCTGAACTTCTCAAAACTCTTCCCAAACTTTTTATATGATTAAGTTAATATAAAAAATTAATTTTTTTTGAAATGATTGCTTTACTTTTTAAAAGCAATACCATTGCTTAAAATCAAAAATAATATTTACAAAATAACACTAGGTAAGATTTGTTCTAAAAGGGTATATAACTTTCATAATCTATACTAAATTTGCAATAGGATAAAATTTGAATAATGCTTAACCTAGATGGTTGTTTCCCTCTAATTGACGTTTTATTTATATTCCGCTAGAAATTGTGTAATTACTGTAAAATTGGTCTCATAGCTCAACTGGATAGAGCAACCGCCTTCTAAGCAGTAGGTTGAAGGTTCGAGTCCTTCTGAGACCACTCACCTTTAGGTAAATAGAATATGCATTTTTTTGCCTATTCTGACGT
>MKUM01000065.1 GCA_001897825.1 Candidatus Amoebophilus sp. 36-38 | reverse complement strand
TTGTCTTGTCTTAAAAGTTTTTGCTTCTAATTTTTTCTGGTCCTTTAATTGATTTTCTCTTTCCTCTCTAGCAAATTTTTGTTGAGTTTTTATATCTCTTTTAGATAATAGCTTGGGTTTTTCTGAATGATCCTGTACATTATCAACTATAGTTGTCTCAGGTATATCATCTGTATGGATACTTAAGCGATCTGTTGCTTCTGGAAGCGGCTCTTCTCGATGGTTTTCTAAAAGAATATCTTCTTTAATTTTCTCTTCTGCTTCTCTTGTTAGAGGGGATATTTTATCTATGTGTTTTGGTTTTACAGTAGCAGGTTTTATAGCCGATGACTTACTAAAAGGCAGACTAGTGTTTTCAAAACATCCTTCTAAAGGTAGGCTTGATAATAGAATACATACCATCGCTGCATACGAGATATGATTTATAAATCTCTTTTTATAATTGTTATCTAACTGCATAATATTGCTAAGAAATAAGAAAATGGAGGATCTTTTATTATAAAATAAGGTATAAATAAGTGATCTGCAAAGATATAGATATCATTTAGAAATACAACTGCTTATACCAAAGGATGCAAGAGATACTTCAGTATGAAATGTTATAGGGAGTTTATACGCATACTCATCTCGTTAGACCTATTTTGCTCGATGGCTACGTGCTGTTCTAGCGTATGCTCTAGATTGTGTTTAGAAAGAGAACGGTCTATCTCGCTAGCCTTAAATTTATGTTCCCCGGCAAAAAAACGTAAGCCTTGAAAGTTCCCCTGTTCGTTATGATAAGCTTCTACATGCACCCCAACCTCAGCCCCTTTTTCATTAAACGAGTTAACAAACTTAGAGATAGAATTAACCTCCCGCTATGCCAAAGTGTCTTTGGCTAGCTCTTTAATATACGCTAACTCAGGATGCTGCACGTGTCTTTCTTGGTACCTGATCTGTTGTGCCTCTTTGGCTGTTTGCAATCCCATGTCCTTTGCAATACCTTCAGCTACATGGACAGCACGATTGTTGATGAACTGATCATCATATGCCTTACCCATATAACTGATCCGATTCACATAAAGATGAATATGTTTATGCTCGGTATTTGTATGTATAAAAGCAATGTAAAAGTGTATCCCAGGCTTATATTTTGAAATTGCTCCATAGAGCGTACTAGAAAGCGTGGGAGGATTACCTTTAAAGTCATATAAAAAACCTGAAAAGCCTTGCCGAGCTACCTGATAGATAAAGCGTTCCACAACAGAGGCAGATTTACCAGCGCCTATACTTCCTTCTACATAAATGCCTTGATAAGGAGAACTTACTACAATAGACTTGTACCGATCAGAGGTCCTCCATACAAAAGTGTCTGTTTGCTTACTTAATGGCAAGTTCATACCCCTGCGTAGTTTCATGCTGTCTGCTTTTAGAATATTTCTACCATCAGGAACGATACGATTTAATATCCGATAGAAAAAAAGAAAAGCTAAAAGAAGGGATAAAAAACAATAGATCGCATATTTCTCTACGTAACGAAAAATCTCCATACTTAAGTTAAAATCAATCTTATTAAATTTATGATAGTAAAGAAAAATAGAGAGAGGAATAGCTAACACAGAAGAGGCAAGAAAAAAAGAGAGCAGCAATAATAAAGGTTTTCTAAAAACCAGTAGTAAGGCTGCTAAAAGCCTCCATAGCTCTTTAGCAAACAGCACAAAAGGACGAAATAAATACTTCAGCATGAGAAATCAGGAGTGGTTATATGTATTTTTTATATTTATTGTGT
>MKUM01000064.1 GCA_001897825.1 Candidatus Amoebophilus sp. 36-38 | reverse complement strand
CTATAACAATAATAATTTAAAATATTTATTAGCTATTAAGTTTTATTACAAGTCTAACGGGAATTTGAGAGAAACCGGAGTTTACTTATAGTAAATGAGGATTTTGAGCAAACTTCTGACAAACCCAGGGAATTCAAGGCGACGGTTATGCAAGAACTCTAGTAACAGCAATTGATACTAAATATTCGCTAGATAGGACCTGTTACCAAGGTTCATTCACAAAAAAATTAATTGCTTATAGATTAGAGTTGCAATAGTAAAAAAAAAGCGCTAAAATTACGCAGTTATTTGAACGAGTAACCTTAAGCATAAAATTGTTTAAAAAGCCAACCAGCAGCAATATTAAATTCAAATAAACCTATTTATATAAAAATAATTCATTATGAATACGAAACGAATCATTCAAATTATAGCAGTTGTTTTAATTGCAGTTGTATTATGGGTATATCTAAAAGGCAAAAAAACTTCTGCACCTACATCCAAAGAAAAAGTATTGGTAACAACTAGTATCTCCTTTATTAAAACATTAGATCCCATTCAATGTGATGATTCTTATTCTGCTCGGGAAATAGCTAAAGTATATGAGGGTTTATTAGAATACCACTATCTCAAAAGACCTATAGAGCTAGCTCCTAACTTAGCTGAAAGTATGCCTACTGTATCAGCAGATCAACTGGTATATACTTTTAAGATTAAACCAGGAGTCATGTTTCATGATGATACCTGTTTTCCTAACGGAAAAGGAAGAGAGCTGACTGCCAGTGACTTTGTATATAGTTTTAAACGATTAGCTGATCCTAAGCAACAAGCAAGAAATTTCTGGCTAATCGATGATAAAATAAAGGGATTAGGGGAATGGCGTGAAAAAAACGCTAATCTAGACCAAACGGATTATACCGTTGATATAGAAGGGATTAAAGCATTAGACCGTTATACCTTGCAATTTATCTTAAGTAAACCTTATCCTCAATTTCTATATGCACTGGCCATGCCTGGCTGCATGGTAGTCCCCCATGAAGCAGTAAAACACTATGGACCAGAATTTATCAATCATCCAGTAGGTACAAGTGCATTTGTGTTAAAAGCTTTTAATCCGCAAGACACTAAAATAGTTTATCTCAAGAATCCTACTTTTAGAGACAAACGTTTTCCTAATGAAGCAGCAGAAGAATACAAACATATGCTAGCCTATGCTGATAAAAAACTTCCATTAGTAGATAAAATTATTATGCATATTATCCCAGAAGAACAGCCCAGGTGGCTAAAGTTTCAAAAAGGAGAAATAGATGTATTAGATCTTAGTAAAGATAAAACTGCTACAGAGGTATTAGATAGCAACAATCAACTAATAACATCCTTACAAAAGAAAGGTGTGCAAGTATTGCAAATACCCAGTATCAGTACTGGTTACATTGTTATCAACAATACCCTTGACTTATTTAAGAATAACTTAAAATTACGTCAGGCGATGTCCCTGGCATTTGATGCAGCAGGTTACAACAAACTATTTCATGAAAATAGGGCAGTGCTAGCTCAGTCAACGGTCCCTCCAGGCCTAGCAGGTTATCAAACAGATTATGTTAATCCATATCGAGTTTATGATGTTGAAAAAGCCAAACGATATTTAGCAAAGGCTGGCTATCCTGGTGGTAAAGGTTTACCTGAAATTACTTTAGATATAGCTACTGGTACTATCTTTAGACAAAAAGGAGAGTTTTTCCAAAAATGCATGAACCAAATAGGTATTAAAGTGAAGCTAGTGGAAAATATTTTCCCTGAATTATTAAAAAAGTTAGGTAATAAAGCCACTATGTTACACACGATATCTTGGAGTGCCGATTATCCAGATGCTGAAAATTTCTTTCAGCTATTTTATGGGCGCAATGAACCGGGGCTAGGCATATACTTTAATAATCCTGCATTCAATGACTTATACGAGAAAGCGAGCGTCATGCCTGATTCTCCAAAGAGAACAATGCTTTATGAGCAGCTTGATCAAATGATAGGCGAGCAGACACCTGCAATTTGTATACTACATCAGAAATATACCTTTATTCAACAAGGTTGGCTTAAAAACTATTGTTATTCTGATTTTCATTATGGTACAGAACAATACTTTGACATTGATGAGGGTCAAAAGAAAGCTTTAAGCACTAACTTGAAATAAGATTTTTAATAGAACAAGTAGCTTTTAGCCAACTACGATGGCTAGGCTACTTGTTCATTAGTTCTTGCACGATAAAATTCAATTCTATACGAAGCAGTATTGCTAATTATAGATTATGCATTTAAATAACCAAACAAGTTTAGGGGTTTATTTGATGTAAAATCTAAGCTAAACGTCGAACCAAGGTTACATGAATTTATATAATTATATTTTTAGGCGCTTGCTTTATGTCATCCCTATTGTAATGGGAGTATCTCTACTCATCTTTGTCATTTTCAACGTAGTGGCAGGAGATCCTACAGCTATATTACTTGGTAAACATGCAAGTTTGAAACAAATGGCAGAGCTACGCCATGAATTAGGTTTAGATCGTTCTTGGTTGATGCAATATTTAGATATACTTAAGTCTGCTTTTACTTTTAATTTTGGAAGATCATGGTCTACCAAACAACTGATTGCTCCCATGATTGGTACAGCCGCCGGGGTGTCATTTACCCTGGTAATACCAGCATTCATTGTAACCAGCATATTATCCATCTCTATTGCACTGATAGCTGCCTTTTATAGAGGTCGGCTTGTAGATCGCAGCTTAGTCGTGGTAAGCGTAATTATGATGAGTATTTCTGGTTTAACGTATATCCTTTTAGGACAATGGCTATTTGCTTATAAGTTAGGCTGGTTCGAAATTGCAGGTTATGAGTATGGATTCCCGCATTTTATTCCATACATAGTCTTGCCAGGCATCATATTAGTAATCTTGTCTATAGGTTATGAAGTACGATTTTACAGAACCGTCATTTTGGATGAAATGTACCAAGATTATGTGCGTACAGCCAGAGCAAAGGGATTACCAGAATGGATGGTACTTTTTAAGCATATTTTAAAAAATGCGATGGTATCTATTATCACGAATTTAATCATACAACTTCCTGCATTATTATTAGGAACCTTATTAGTAGAAAGTTTCTTTGGTATACCTGGCTTGGGTGGCATCACCATGCATGCGATTAATAATTCCGATTTCCCTATTATTAAAGCCATGACCATCATTTCTACCGTATTTTATATCATTTTTAACTTGATTACAGACGTTTTATATACCTTAGTAGATCCTCGCATTAGACTATCGTAGTGTATTTTATTTGAAAATGACCAGAGCATTCACAAAATCGATTTGGATACAGGCTTTTAGCAGAATGGCTAAAAGTAAGCTTACTATAACAGCCCTGGTTGTTGTAATAGGTTATTCATTGATAGCACTGTTAGCACACTGGGGAATTCTAGCAAATGATTGGCAACTAGAAATAGGTAATTCTTACGAAGCCCCTAATATACACCACTGGTTTGGCACAGATATATTCGGCAGAAGCGTATTCGCTAAGATTGTTAAGAGCACAGAAGTAGCCATGAACGTAGGGTTTGTAGTGAGTATTATAGCCATTACCATCGGTGTCGTACTTGGAGCTATAGGAGGTTATTTTGGAGGTGTGGTAGATGAATTGATTGTTTGGATATATAGTACACTCGCCGCTATCCCGAATATCATGCTATTGATTTCGTTAACCTTTATCTTGGGAAAAGGAATTCTAGCGATATACATCGCTCTAGGTATGACCAATTGGGTAGAAATATGTCGCTTGATTCGGGGAGAAGTCATCAGACAGAAAGACAGGGAATATGTACAAGCTGCTACTGCCATTGGTGCAAGTAGCTTTAGCAAATTAGCTTTACACATTTTGCCTAATGTCATGCATATTGTTATCATTCAGTTTTCAGCAATCTTTCAAAGTGCCATCAAATCTGAAGTAATTCTCTCCTATTTAGGGCTGGGCATACAAAATGGACCTAGCTGGGGCGTTATGATTAATGATGCTAAAGTAGAACTCATGCAAGGGGCATGGTGGCAACTAATATTTTCTACCATGGCCATGTTTCTAATCGTATTAGCTTTTAATATTCTCAGTGATGCATTAAGGGATGCATTAGACCCTAAATTAAGGGGAAAATAAGTTATGCCTGAAAAAATTTTAACAGTAGAAAAGTTAGTTACTCAGTTCAACACGGAACAAGGTGTTATAACTCCTGTAAATGGAGTCTCTTTCACCGTATACAAAGGTAAAACTTTGGGAATTGTGGGTGAATCTGGTTCTGGTAAGTCGCTAACAGCCTTATCTATTATGCGGCTCATTGCCCAACCCATGGGAAATATTGTAAGCGGCCATATTTGGTTAGAAGGTCAAGATCTGCTTCAATTATCTACTAGGGCTATGCGTACGATACGCGGCAACAAGATAAGCATGATCTTCCAAGAGCCCATGACTTCGCTTAATCCAGTCTTTACAGTTGGCTACCAAATCCGGGAAGCGATTACTTTTCATCAAAAAGTATCTCGAAAAGAAGCAGAGAATCAAGCTATAGAGCTTTTAACTTTAGTAGGCATACCAGCTCCTGAAAAAAGGATTCATGAATATCCGCATCAACTTTCAGGTGGCATGCGCCAAAGGATTATGATTGCTATGGCCTTATCTAGTAGACCAGCGGTTTTGATTGCTGACGAGCCAACTACAGCACTAGATGTAACCATCCAAGCACAAATCTTAGATTTAATGGCTAAATTGCAAGAAGAGCTAGAAATGGGCATTATATTAATTACCCATGATTTAGGCGTAGTAGCTGAAGTGTGCCATGAGGTAGCGGTGATGTATGCAGGAAAAATCATAGAATATGCTCCTGTAGAAGAATTATTTAAGTATCCTAAACATCCTTATACCCAAGGATTATTGGCTTCTATCCCCTCTTTAGAGATGGGGCAAGGACAAACTCACAAGCGATTGGAAACCATCAAAGGGGTCGTACCTAACTTAAATCAATTACCTTTGGGATGTAGCTTCCAAGACCGTTGCTACAAAGTACAACAAGACTGTAAAGGAGAACAAGGCCCTCCTCCGCTAGAAGAAAAAGTCCCCAATCACTTGGCTGCTTGCTTTCATCCTTTAAAAGACCACAGAGATAAATAGTTATGCACACAAACATTCCAGACAAGGAAATTTTACTAGAAGTTCGTCATCTATCTAAGTTCTTTCCAGTTAAAGGAGGTCTACTAGGTAAACAGACAGGGGCTGTACGAGCTGTAGATGATGTAAGCTTTAGCATTCAACGAGGTCAAACTTTAGGCCTTGTAGGTGAATCAGGGTGTGGCAAATCGACTTTAGGAAAAACCCTATTAAGGCTTATTGAGCCTAGTGCTGGCCAAATCATATTTGATGGCATAGATATTACGCAACTGGATAACAAGGGGATGCGAAATATGCGACAAAAGATGCAGCTTATCTTCCAGGATCCTTATGCCTCTCTCAACCCCAGGATGACTGTTGATTCTATTTTATCAGAACCGCTTAAAATTCATGGTTTATATACGACCCTAGAAGAAAAAAGAAAAAGACTTTACGAATTATTAGATTACGTACAACTACCCAAAGATGCGCTCCATAAATATCCGCATGAATTTTCTGGCGGGCAACGGCAACGTATTTGTATTGCCCGTGCCCTAGCCGTGAAACCTGAATTTATTGTATGCGATGAGTCTGTCTCAGCACTGGATGTTTCTATACAAGCACAGGTCATTAATTTACTCATGGATTTGCAAGAGGAATTAGGGCTTACTTACTTATTCATAGCCCATGATCTAAAAGTAGTAGAATTCATCTCTCATGAAGTAGCCGTCATGTATTTGGGGAAAATCGTTGAGAAAGCACTATTTGACGATATTTATCAAAATCCACAACATCCCTATACCCAGGCATTGCTTTCTGCTATCCCTATTCCAGATCCTACTTACAAGAAAGAGCGCATTATTTTAAAAGGCGATGTTCCCAATCCGATCAATCCGCCTTCTGGCTGCCATTTCCATCCTAGATGCTGGAGAGCTACATCCATATGCGAAGAAGTTTATCCAGAGCCAACAGATTTAAACGACCATCATTGGTTTAGGTGTTATCATCCTCTGAAAAATGATTAGATATATTGAAGATTAATAGGCAACCAACATATATTTTACTAGTTTAAAGTACCTTTAATTATTAGTTCATATTATAGGGCTTGTAAAAGCCAACGAGCGAAACTTAATAAACAATTCTAAAGTAGCATCTTTAATCATGCGCCTAAACAGCAAGCTTCCTTCGCTAGTTATCTATCTCCTAGCCACCATCTTGTTAATCGCTCATATGAGTTGCAATTGCAATAATAAGAAAGGAGGTAATACCAATGACCCAACTAAGAAAAAGGCTACTCCTGAGTTAAAGCTACAAGTACACGATATATTAGGTAGCAACAACATTAGATTTAAGGTAATTAATACAGGGGCTGGTACTGCTGATTTAAATAAATTCGATCTAAAACTGGAAGTGGTTGCAGCAACAGCAAGTAATAATCAGCCCATCCAAGGAGTAGAAGTTTATTCTACTGTAAGCATGCGTCCTAATAGTCGGATTGCTAATACAATAGCTGAATTGGTTGCCAATAAACAAAAATTAGCACCTAGTGAAAGTATTGAAATTGAAAAGTTCTTCTTAGATGCTTCTGCTAATCTTGATGCTGCTACTATCTCTTGTAAAATTATTAATCCTGAGCGCGAAGAGGTTGATCAAAAAACAATCACTTGGAAAGCTCAAGCATCCCAAATAACAATCAATATTATTAATGTTCCTAATCCCGTCTATAGTAACGGAAAAGTAAAATTCCAATTCTCCTGCAAAAACATCTCCCAGGTACCCTTTACGACTGAGCAACTGATGGGAACTTTTACCTTTTATGATACCGCAGCTCATTTCATCAAATTGATCCACCAAGAAGCTATTTCTATCACTCCTCCTATACACCCCAATGATGTTATCCCCTTTTCTATAGAAATACAAGACCCCAAAGCCTGAGAGCTAGTTAATTTTATCAACCAAGCTCCTGAAAGCCTGTTAAAGATTGATTTGCAAACTAAAGAAGGGGTATGGCTAGGTAGACAACAAGAAACTATCCATATAAAGATAAAAGAAAAAGGCAAACTAGAAATTCAGATAGATCCGCAGAATATTACTCTAAGAGACGACGAAATAACTATACCAATAACACTTAAAAACGTAGGTAATACGACTATATATTTACAAAGTTTAACCTATGACTTCTCTATTTCAGATGGTACTAACTCGGTTTATCAAACTTCGTTGTCTGGCAGCTCGATTACCTGGAACGCTAACTCTATAAATCAAGGAGAAGAACAACCATTTATTATTTCCATCGATAAGGCAACCAGAGACCTCCTTGTCACGAAGAAAGATATAACTAACTATCCACTTCACCTCATTATTCAAGATGCTGAAACAGACATTGTAGGACAGCTACAGCAACCATTTGGCCTGAAGATAGGACCTATACCGGGAGAAAGCAGGGTGGATATTGAGGTATTACTAAGCGAAACGAAGAAATTTCCGATATATAAAAAACTAAAGAGAAATGGAAATATCAAATATAAGATTCAGGTTAACCCAAAAGACTTGCCATTGACAATTAAAAATATTAGTAATCACCTCCTTAGGTTAGGTGATTTATACTTCGACTTTAGATTTATTCGCTCTAAAGATGGTCTAGCTTCTTTTCAGGAAGGCGAGTATTGTGAAGAAATATATCAAATAAACTTTGATAATTCACATAAACAGACAGTACTTATTTATCAAGGACATACAGATGACTTATCAAATGCCCTTTCATCAGTCCCCGGAAAGGTTCATAACCATACAATACCTAGAACTAATGATGAAGAAGCTAAAAATTCTTTTGTTACCGGCATGATCCGAGGCTATCCGATAGCCTTGCAGATTCAAGTGTTTGCTAAAAAAGCCAATGGAACTACTTACGAGTTAGACAGAAAAAAAGTAGAACTACCTCCTCAGTATATTGATATTATAACCATTCCACCTAAAACAAATCCTTAGTCAACTATTTATTGACCATTAGAATAAATGTATTTGTTCACGTAGCTATACCGTTTTCTTTAAATGAGCTATGAATATTAGTGCCCTTTCATCAATTAAACAAGAATTGGATTGCTTCGCTTATACGTCCTGGCGAACGAAAGTGAAGCCATTGCAATGACGCTGCGAAGCCTTTAGTTTCCGGTCATTATTCTGTGGTCTGTGGCTCACAGACCATGGAAGTGAGATTATAGATAGGACTAAACCTAAAACAGCTTCTTAAATTCGCCGCTTACAGATTAACACAACAAAAATCAATACCGTACATATTTCTTGCGCAAAGCTTTATATTTTTTCAACCCTGGTTCCCAGCTAGCACGTATTGCTTCTTCGGAAAATCCAGCCTCTATTTGTTGCCTAAGCATCCTATTCCCCACATGTTGATCGAAGCTTTTTTCAAAAAAAGGAAGATTTTGCTCTTTGGCTAATTTATAGAAATGTAATAGATAGCTTAGATTAATATAGGGAGTTGGCAATGCATCTCTTAAATCAATTCCATAACATACTTTATCTTGATATTTTGGTGTATTAGCCATGCCAGGCATACTCCTAGGCGTAAAGCAAAACTTACCCCATTTTTTATCTGGGTAACCAATTACTTGAAAAGGGGATTCCGTTCCTCTTCCAATGCTCATAATCGTACCTTCAAAAAGACCTAAAGAAGGGTAAAGCACTATAGCCTGCCTATTATTTAAGTTAGGAGAAGGTTTTATAGGTAATTGATAAGCAGTTTGATGGGTAAAATTTTTTAGTGGTATGATTTCTAAATCACATGCTAATCCATCGCCTAACCATCCTTCTTCATTAATCATCCCAGCTAACTCCCCGATCGTTAGTCCATATACAATCGGAATAGGGTGCATCCCTACAAAAGATTGTACTGCTTTTTCTAATACAGGTCCATCGATATAATGTGCGTTAGGGTTAGGCCTATCTAACAATAACAAAGGTTTACCATACCTAGCACACCCTTCCATGACGTAATGGAGGGTACTGATATAAGTAAAAAAACGAACCCCTACATCTTGTAGATCAAAAACAACCACGTCTACCCCTTCTAGCATAGAGGGATTAAGCTTTTTTGAAGCTTTATATAAAGCAACAATTTCTATACTTGTACGAAGATCTATTGTATCTACATCCAGCTCACCAGCATCTTTTTGATTCATGAATCCATGCTCAGGAGCAAGTACTCTTTTTATTGTGATTCCATGGGAAAGCAAAACATCTAGTAGATGGGTATCACCTACTAGCGAGGCTTGATTGGCTACAAGTGCAACATTTTTATTTTTTAACTTGGGCACATATAACTCAAGCTGTTTAGCACCCGTAACTACTTGGAGATCTGTAGCACTAGCGGTAACAGGCCCGCAAATAAACAATACCAATAAAAAACATATAACCCAACGAAAACCCATGATATGTCTTATAGTTTATCAGATATAGTAGCGTTCTTTCGAAACCGTCGCCTTTAGCTCCCTAAGTTCGTCAGTAATTGGTTCTTCATATTTATTTACCACAGTAAACTCCGGTTTCTCACAAATTTCTTCCTGCCTAGAGAACAAAATTCTTGGTTTCGACAGAACTCTAGTGCCTAGCTAAGGCTTAGGAGCCTGAAATCTTTTATTTACTTCTGCCCAATTCACTATATTCCAAAAGGCTTCTATATATTCTGCTCTTCGATTTTGATACTTCAGGTAATATGCATGCTCCCATACATCTATACCTAAAAGCGGCATACCTTTAGATTTTTCCTCCACCACATCCATAATCGGATTATCTTGGTTGGGTGTAGCGCATATAAATAAATCTCCTGTTGCATTTTTACAGAGCCAAGCCCATCCAGATCCAAATTGGTTGAGAGCAGCTTGCGTAAATTCTTGCTTAAACTGCGCAAAATCTTTAAATGTTTGATTAATCGCTTCTGCTATAGGACCTGTAGGTTCACCACCTCCATTGGGTGTGAGCATGGGCCAAAATAGGTTGTGGTTATAATATCCCCCGCCATTATTTCTTACGATAGGGCTATAATTGCTCACATTTTTAAGAATATCTTCTATGGTTTTTTCTTTCAAATCCGTTCCTTCTATCGCTTTGTTAAGCTTATCTAAATAGGCTTGATGATGTTTAGCATGATGCAACTGCATCGTGGTAGCATCTATATAGGGCTCTAATGCTTCAGGAGCGTAAGGTAGTGGTCGTAGTTCAAAAGCCATAATTTATTCATTTTTTGAGTGATACATGCATCAATTCGTATGGTGAATCTACTATTATTCCCTTAATTCTGCAAAAAACAATTGTAAAATGTTTTGACATTCCAATTCCAATATACCAGCATGTACTTTCGTTTTAGGATGTAGCACACTACTGCATCCCAATCTGCTATAGCCAAGTCTAGGATCACTGGTAGCAAAAACAAGTTTAGATAGCTTTGCCCAAAATGTAGCATTTGCACACATTAAACAAGGCTCTAAAGTTACATATAGCGCACAATCATTTAAATATTTACCTCCTACATGATTGAAAGCCGCCGTAAGTGCTAACATTTCAGCATGTGCTGTAGCATCTTTAAGTCTTTCTACTTGATTGTGTGTTTTAGCAATAATTCGATTCTTGCTTACAACGACTGCACCTACCGGAACTTCCTTCGCTTCATAGGCCTTTTGGGCTTCTTGTAATGCTATACGCATAAAATATTCGTCATCAAATAATATGAGACGATTTGTTGTCTGGTTCATCATTTTTCCCTAGCCCTTCTTAAGGCTTAAGTGTGTGTCAGGGCTGGAACCCTGACACCCGTTAGACTTGTAGTATAAATTAATAACTAATAAATATTATTAT
>MKUM01000063.1 GCA_001897825.1 Candidatus Amoebophilus sp. 36-38 | reverse complement strand
GGGCAAAAGTAATTTATCTACCCTCTTATCAACCAACCTTTAAATCATACTTGAATTGTTAAGGGTTAACTAACTAATTTTCTTTATTTTCCTTTTCCCAGCGTGACCCCAAGTTGATTGTTTTTTATAAATTGCTTGTATATCAGCTAGTTGGTCATTATCTTATGAACATCATCAACATGTAAACCTATGAAGAAAAATAAATTAAGCCACCAGCTAGGGATTTATATACTATTGGTAAGTTTCTTTCTACAAAGCTGCGATCGCTTATCTGACCTAGATAATGATTCAAATTTTATTGATTATGCTATACAAAAGGGGCCCGAAGCACAATATAAGATAGGAATTTTATATCAGGAAGGCAAAGGAGGAGTAGAACAAGATGAAGACAAGGCAGCCGAAGCTTACATTAAAGCAGCTGAAGAAGGATATAAGAAAGCTGCTGACGCGCTTAAAGATTTAGCCGATCAGGGTAATGGGGTTGCTAAAATTTGGATTATAAAGAAAATGGCAGGACAAGGATCTGCAGCTGCACAAAATAAATTGGGAGATCTGTATTACTACGCAGGGTATTATTGGGAAGCTATGGAGTGGTATGCAAAAGCAGCAAACCAGGGAGATGCCCAGGGACAATATAACATGGGATGTGTGTGTTCTAAAATTGATGTTGAACAACAAGTAGATAACATTGTACGTAAGAGGGAGTTTAATTTCGATCCAGATAAAGACCTTGGATTAATAGCTTTAGAATGGTATCAAAAAGCTGCGGATCAAGGACATGCACATGCAAAAGCTAAAGTTAAAGAGCTAACAAGTTGGGGATGTATTCTATACTAAAATAGCCTTATTGAACCAGCAGGCGCATTCTTACAGAGAATTACAGTTCCATGGGGCACTGTTGGAAAAGAAAAATGGATTTTTTTATATCAGAAATAGTTTTCTTGCTTACAGATAGTTCTTTGCTAATCCAGCCATAACTTTTTCCTGATTGTGGAAAGATCTTGATTCGTTCTATTTTATGTTCAGTTCCCTTATTCTTACTACTAGGTATTCTACCAAATCTTACCCCATCCATTTTAGCTTTTTCGATACCCCCTTTAGTTCTGGAATTGATCATTCTCCGTTCTAATTCTGCAAACACACCCGCTATCTGGAAGAATGCCTTCCCCATGGGAGAAGTCGTATCGACTTTATCTCCTAAATCCAGCGATACCAGGTGGACATATTTTTTATTCAATACTTCTACAATTTCGATGAGTCCCTTAAGAGATCTAGCTATTCTATAATTTCTTTGTACCGAATATGTTTATGTTATTAATTTTAAACTATACACACATATATTTTTAATGAATCTTTCCTTCATTTTAATTCGTTACAAAAGAAAGTTAAAAGTAACAACTTGAATTAATTTTGGTTTATCCAAGAAGATTTCTACTTACAACCACAATAAAAGATTTATTATTCTTTTTGCTTTTAAATTATACATAGAGTTATGTGTAGTTAGAAACTAAACCTACTCCTTTCCCTTACTATTCCCTCCATCTTCCTGTTGTTTTTTACTTCTTTTTGAATCTAATTGTTTTTCAGATACGTCCATAGCTTTACTTGTGGATTGGGAAGGAGCTTGATCTTCTAAACTGGCACGGTCTCTTTTTAAAGATTTACTACGAGATGGTTGTTGTATAAGTGTTTTTGAATCATCGGCTAGTTGAGCCGTTGTTTCCATCTCCTTTTGTTCATGATTTTTCCAAAATCTATTTCTCCATTCTTCTAAAGTTAGTTGTCTATCCATTTCTTCTTCTTTCCAATACTTCTTATCTTTCCTCATTTTACTTAAAGTATTTTCCAAAACTTCCTTAGGTAAACTAGGAAAACATACATTTTCTGTACAAAAGAAAGCCAGCGCCTTAGGAAAGCACCAATAATCTGGCTCACCAGATGTCTGCAAGCCGCTTGTACTTATATCTTCTAACTTGAAATCAACTCCCATAAATCTTTTTAACAGTTCATAACAAAATTCACAGTGTGGCTTGCTACAACCTAATGCTATAATATGGGTATATCGGGTAGGCCTTTCTTGTAAAAATTGCATTAATCCCCCTTCGGCATGACTTCCTTGAGACATAATTACATGATAGCCTAATTTATGTGCCTTAGTAGAAATCCTTTTTTTAGTTCAGATTCCGATTGAGAAAGTGAAGATTCATTAGTAAAAACAAATTTTTTAGTGCGTCCATCTTGTTGCTGAAGTGCTGCACATAATACAGTTACCTTTTGACTTAGGCCTGAATGAATTTCTTCTGCGTCTTTTTTTAATTTATCAGGATAAATTTCATCACGTCTCATAACATAGTTATTAACAACTTTACCAGCAGCTTCCATACGTAAATAATCCTCTATATCCTCTATATCATCCATATCGTAACTTATACCGTATGTTCTAGATTTGGTAAGGTTGTATACTCCATTGAAATGTGGGGCATCTTCCTCTTCTGAGTCTGAATATTCATTTAGCTCACGTTTTTTAGATATGGATAACTGATTATGACGTCTTTGAATAGAGGTACATGCACTAAGTTTTTCTTTTGATTTTTTATATTGTTCAATTAGATTGGGAAGGTGCTGTTGTACTTCTTTAGTAAGATTTTCGCTACTAGCTAATAATTCTAATTGCTCATTAGAAAATTCAACATACCTAAAGCATTCCTCAAAGTCTTTAATTGAGAAAGCTAACTTATTTTCCTGATCATTTATTAGTAAAGCTATCAAAGACCACACGATTTTATTAAAATTATGATAATCTTCTTGTGGTATTGAAATTGTATATAGTGCCTTTAATCTTGTTTTCCAAATTTTTATTAAGCTACCTTCCCTTTTTCTTATTGCTTCTATCCAACTCATAGCTATATACTCATCTATAGAGCGTATTTGGGTAATACTTTCAAATTCTCTCCTAGTGGTAATTATTTCAAAGACATCCTTTAGATCAAACTCTATATCTTTGATTACTAAGCACAACGCATATCCCATCAAACGCTCCTTATTTAAAGTTATTTCAGGCGTAATGCCTAAATGTTTATTATTTAGATTAAGAATGTCTTGAATATATTCTTGATGTCTTCCCTTTAAAGCTAAGTATAAGACTTCACCTCCTCTTTCTATATAATCTTGGTCATAACTTCTTAGATCAAATTTAAAGAACAGTTGTTCTTCTTTTGAATAAACCTTATTCCAAAATTCATCAATTATATGCCTTATTCTAGCTTTCTGTGCTATAACTTGCTCTATTTCTCCTTTTTCTTCTTTTAGCTCTTCTAATAGTTGTTCTATTTCGCCTGACCTTTTCTGAAGTTCTTCGATTGTAAATTTTGAATAGCAAGCTTGTATAATTAGCATGTAAGCACTTAATAGCAAATAACCACTATATTTATTTATGTTTTTCATAGTAAACAGGCTTAGTATAAGCAAAATTAATTTTTTTATTAATATGTAGTTACAAAAGTAGAAATTCTCTCGCCTCCCCAATTAATATACTGCACCAATGGTTGTATCTATACCAACTGGTTATGTTAAAGAGTTAATTATTTTTCTCCCTGTTGGCATTACACAGGTCAGAATTTTCTTCTGACCTATGTAACCAGACTAGGGTGGTATGAGGTTGGTTGGTGTGTTTTTAAGTGTATCAAAAAAGCGTCCTTTTTTGATACACTTAAAATGGGATTGTAAGCAGAAATCCCCGTGGATAAACCAACGTACTGTATACTCCGTTTCGTGAGGTGACCCCTACTTTTCCCCTGTTGATAGCTTTTTTATAAAAAACTTGCACATATATTAGCTATCAACTAATATAAGGTCATCGATAAACTTCTATATGTATGACCAGAAATTATAATTTAAGCCATAGACTGATAGCTCATATCTTGCTATTTAGCCTATTTTTACAAAGTTGTGGGAACTCGATTATGTCTTCTGATAATGTGCAAAAAGTGGAGCAGGTATACAATGAAGAAGCCTCCACCAGTGAAGAACGAGATGACAAGTCTAAATCTCTTTTCGGATTACAACAAGATCACCAAATAACGGTTTATCAACAGGAAGTAAAGGAAGATTACATAGCTAGAGGAGCGTTATTAAAGTCTACTGGGGACGAAAATAATGAGTTATGCTATCAATCAGAACGGGAAGGGAAAAAAGATTGGTTAGATGAAATAACATCCCAAAAGCATTTATTAGCCATACCTTTAGTATGCGCAACTAAGTGTATTAAATCCTTTAATAGAAATACAATAGGCCCATTTTATTTAAGCACTCATTCAAAAAATCATTCTTTATGGAAGGCTCGTCAATCAATAACAAGAGAAAAATCTCGTTTTTTAGCTTTTAAAAGTGAAGCTATCCTTCCATACAGTAGAAGTGAGTCTTCTTTTTTTTTAATGCAGAGATTAAATGCACCTAGGCTGTTCGAGAAACAATATAGAGAAAAAGATAGTGTTCAATCTTGGTTTCGGCTACCCCAAGTAACATCGATAGTTTTGGGGATGGGTGGGATAGAGCTAGTAGTAGAGGATAAAACGGAAAAGCAAGAAGAAGAGAAAGATGCTATGTATCAAAAAGAAACTAACCAACAGTTTACCTATTATAGCAAGGTAAAATCTAGACTATATAATCCATTAGAACAATCACAAAAAGAACCAGCTATTAATCAAGGATTTTGGAAAACATTGGAAGCTTTAAAGAATAATGACCCACATGTAAAGATTGTAGATTTAAAACAAGAGAAATTAAGTAGAAAAGATTTTGAACATCTCAAACAAGCAGTTGATAATAACTTTGTTTTAGGGTATATTCATTGGGGAGAAGTTCCAGCGGACTGCCAAGAATTAAAAGAAGAAATCGATAAAAAATTAGTACAAAATATATGTAGTTATACCTATTATCCAAGTGATTATGTACATGGTCTATTAGCTCAACACATCTATAGTGACCCTAAGGAGGGTGAAGAAGTGAATTTTAAAGATTTATGCCAAAAGTTGGCCGAAAAATCAAATCAAGAGTTGATTATCGAACCACCAAAGGAGGTAAGTCCAGGTTGGAAGGTGAAGCAAGTAAAAGATGATACCAAAGATTCAGGCTTTTTTAGTGCTTTATATGTAAATGAATCTACACACCAAGCAGTATTATCTTTTCAAGGTACATACACTGATACTATAGATCGTATTGTTAAAGACCTTGCGAAGGAAGATATGCAAGGAGTGTTAGGAAATGCTATTACAAGACAGCAAGCATTAGCCTATGAAGAAACAAAAGCTGCTGTTGAATATGTAAAGAAAGAAGGTTTGAATTTATCTTTTACAGGTCATTCTTTGGGTGGTTACCTAGCAGAATTAGGAATAGCATTTTGTTATCTTGATTTTGACTATAGACAAGTAAAAGCAATTGTTTTTGATAGTCCAGGAACAGATAAAAAGCTAGATACTTTTCAACTAAATGTAATAAATCCAAGTACTGAATTTGATATAAAACATTTACCTATAACAGCTTATTTATCCGCCCCTAATTTAGTAAATGTATGTAATGGACACGTAGGAGAAGTATATAGAGTTTATCCAGATTTACAATGGGAAGGTTGGTTTAGTAAATGGGACAAATTATCAAGCAATTTACCAAGTTTAGGAGCAACCATAGAGACTATTAATAAAGGTTTGCGAGCAACTATTCCAGGCCATTATTTGTATATTATGCTTAGCTTATTTGATGCTAATACTGGCAAACCTAAAGAGTATGTAAGAATAAAAGATTGGCCAAAACTAAATAAGGATGCTGTAAAATATGTAGGCAAACAAAGTACTAGTACTGTTCTAGGAGATGCTCTTGGAAGCAGTATAGCAGGACCAATAGGTGGTCTGATAGGACGTTGTATAGGAGCTATTATGCTAGGAGGTTTAGGTGCTCCTGGCAGTGTGGCTAGTGTTCTACTAGATTGCCGGAATATAGATCAAACACAGTTATGGGCTACGCACTCATACTTAGATAAAGACTATAGAGAAATTAATTTAGAACCTATAGAAGAATTTAAACATAAATATGTAGGTCATTATCGAGTGAGTCCAATAAGTATTGAGATACATCCTTTATACATGGATGGATATGAAAGTATAGATGGATTCTTGCATGCATTGTGGGAGGACAGAGAAGATATAAATAAACTTGATACCAACGATATAACTGGTACTGTTTTAAAAAATATTTTGCAGGATTACTCTATTGTAAATAAAGAGGATAACCCATGTCTCCAATTAAAACAAAATCCAAGACAAGTACAAGTCTTACGAGATAAGATGCAAAGAGCAAAAGATACATTGACATCGACTCGTATTAAAGAAGCACTCAAGCATAGCAAGAACCAGGCAGTTGTTAAGTATGTAGTACAAGAATTCAGCAAGCAGTTACAAGAAAAAACAATAAAACAGCTTTCAAAACTTCACAGCTACATTTCAGTGGCTAAACCACAACATTACGTACATAGAAAAAGTAAAGAAGAAGAGTTAAGTCAAAAATTAAATGAAAAAGGCATATGTGTAATACGTGGCCATGGAGGGGTAGGGAAAAGTACATTAGCAGCTGAGTATGGGTATACCCTAAAAGACAAGCAAACTGTATGTTGGACACAAGCAGAGACAGAGGATAAACTTAGAACAAGTTATGAAAACGCAGCTAAAGAAATGGGTATTAATGGAGAACGATTAGAACAGCTAAAAGAAGAGTTTTCTAGTAATTATTTAGAAATATTAGCTAGAGAAGTCTATAATAAGTTAGTGGATAATCAGCAACCAGTATTACTAATTTTAGATAATGCAACAGATCCAAATTTGATAGAGACATGTTTGCGGCATAGGCCTAATGAGTTAGTCCAAGTCATAATTACTACTCGAAATAAAAAAAGCTTTGAAGACTATGGTGAAGTTCAATTAGATGCTTTTACATTAGAAGAAGGCAAGGCATATATTCAACACAGGCTGCAATCACTCAATCCAGGCAAGCCAGATATACAAGCTTTGATTAAAGAAGTAGGACTTATTCCTAAAAAGCTAGAGTTAGCTACAGCGTATATTAGCGATATACACTTTATGAGTATACAAAAGTACATTGAAAAATTACAAGAACTTAAGAAACAACACACAAGACAACAGGGGAAACTAGTATTACCAGAGGTAAATCTAGGTTTAGAGACATTAGACCCACCAGCTCAGCTACTGATGCGGTATGGTGCTTATTTAAATCCAGACTTTATTCCTTCCTCCTTAGTGACTAAGTTATTAGCAGTAAGTGATGAGGAAGAACTAGGTGCTCTATTGACTCCACTAGAGAAACTATCGCTAATAACAGTTACCAATGATTCCAGACAAGTAGGTATCCAAATACACCGAGAAGTCCAAGCAGCATGTAAAGAGTATACAAAATGGGAAGGAGGCGGAGAAGATGGGAAAGATGGAATAGCAACCAGCCTAACAGAACAAGCAGTATTAGAGACTCTTCTGAAATCACTGGCCGAATATATGCCTAAAGTAACTGAAATACCTAATGAGACCTGGAGACAAGCAAACCTTTATGCTACGAACGTAACTTATGTATTAACAAATGTAATCAAAAGAGGAATAGTAGATCCTTTGTTAGCTGATTTGATAAATCGTATGGGGAATTACAATAGGTATATATCTTACAATTATAAAAAGTCTTTGGAATATTATGAGCAAGCTCTTAAAATAAGGCAAGCTTTGTATAAGGGTAATCATCCAGATATAGCTGAATCACTCAATAATATAGGATGTGTTTATAAGGACGGTTTAGGTCAAGCTCAAGAAGCATTAAATTATTTTGAGCGAGCTCTTGAAATGTATAATCAGATTTATGAACAAAAAAATCACCCAGATATAGCCAGGATCCTAAGTAACCTAGGAATTACAAATTCATCGTTAAGTAGACTTGAAAAAGCGTTAAATTATCATCAACAAGCTCTTGAAATGAGCAAGATTTTGTATGGTGATAATAATCCTAATATAGCTAAATCATTAAATAATTTAGGGGCTTTTTACAACGACAATTTAGGCCAACCTCAGGAAGCACTAAATTATTTTAAGAAAGCACTGGAAATGAAGAAGGGCTTGTATAAGGGCAACCATCCTAGTATAGCCAGGACCTTGGATAGTCTAGGAGTCGTATATTCAGCATTAGGTAAACCTACAAAAGCGTTAAAGTATTATCAACAAGCTCTTGAAATGAGCAAGATTTTGTATGGTGATAATAATCCTAATATAGCTAAATTATTAAATAATTTAGGGGCTTTTTACAACGACAATTTAGGCCAACCTCAGGAAGCACTAAATTATTTTAAGAAAGCTCTTAGAATGCATAAGCAGGTTTATAAGCAAGAAAACCACCCGGATATAGCCACGACCTTGGGTAGTCTAGGAGTCGTATATTCAGCATTAGGTAAACCTACAAAAGCGTTAAAGTATTATCAACAAACCCTTGAAATGAATAAGATTTTGTATGGTGATAATAATCCTAATGTAGCTAAATCATTAAATGATTTAGGGACTTTCTATAACGACAATTTAGATCAACCTCAGGAAGCACTAAATTATTTTAAGCAAGCCCTTGAAATGTATAAGCAGACTTATGAACAAAAAAAACATCCGGGTATAGCCATTACCCTAAATAATCTAGGAATCGTATATTCAGCATTAGGTAAACCTACAAAAGCGTTAAAGTATTATCAACAAGCCCTTGAAATGAGGCAAGCTTTGTATACAGGCAATCATCCTCATATAGCTAACTCACTTTATAGTATAGGACATATGTATCACAGTTTAGACAAATTTAAAGAAGCCTTAGAGTGGTACCAAAAAGCAGCTGATCAAGGACATAAGTGTGCGCAACATGACCTGGGCTGGATGTATCAAAATGGACAAGGAGTAGATCAGAATTATCAAGAGGCATTTAAATGGTATCAAAAAGCAGTAAATCAAGGGGATGCAACTGCACAAAATAATCTAGGCTTTGTATATGAAAATGGCTTAGGAATAGCCCAGGATTATCAAGAAGCAGTGAAATGGTATAAAAAAGCTACAGATCAAGGTGATGAGTATGGAAAAGCTAATTTAGGACGGATGTATTATCATGGAACAGGAATAGAAAAAAATATCGAAGAAGCAAGTAAATTATTTAACGAGGTCGCTAAATATTTCGAAGAAGAGGCTGAAAAAGATTTGCTAGATCTAGATGGGTGGTATATTTTAGGCTGGATGTACCAACATGGCCAAGGCGTACCATTGAATTACCAAGAATCGATAAAAAGCTATCAAAAAGCAGCGAATCAAGGATTTGCAGCTGCACAATATAAGCTAGGCACTATGTATTATAGTGGTAATGGAATAAAACAGGATTATGAGGAAGCACTAAAATGGTTTCAAAAAGCAGCGGATCAAGACGATATAAATGCACAGGCTAACGTTAAGGAATTAACTAAGCTATTAGGCAAGTAAACAATTCTTCCTAGCTGTTGTTTGAAAATAATCTGCTCTTTAAATGAAAATATATTGCCATTTTTTTCAATCCAAGATTGATTGCATCAGAGAGTATAGCTGTTAATAGAAGATGTTTATCACTTGCTGAGCCACCATTTTTAATATGAGTAAAATGTTTAGTAAATCTAGTCCACGCATCTACCTCCATTAATAGACCTGTTGCGAAAATATAGATAAAAAAGCTTAAAATTAGTACCTATAGGGGGTTGTAAGCGCAAATCGCATAAATTTCTGAAGCCCAACTTTAGTTGATTTTTAATTGCCAGTTTAGGCCGAATATGCGCCATAACCCAATATGCAAAGCCAACAGGGAAAAAAGTTACAAATATAAAGGTGTTCTATATTCCAAATTCTGTGGTGAGCCCTAAATTGTCATACCAGACCTAATGCTGTTTTTAAAAGCTCATCAAGTTTGTTTATGTAATACCTATCTCTGGAAGATTTTTAACTTGATGGGAGAGCATTTCATACCAATCTGAAACTACTTCTTCAATTGACTTTTTGGGAATTTCTTTCAATGATTGTGGAAACTCTAAATGCTTAACTTTAAATTTTTTTATTGCGACCTCATGTAATAGGGAAATTTTCAATTCTTGGCTTTTAAAAAGTTCTGCAAGATGAATAACATCGTACAAATCTCTTGGGCGTGTTCTCTCTACAAGAGCCCGAAGCTTTTCAGCAAGAATTTCATATAACGAATAACATTTCACTTGTGCCCTGCATAAAACATTATCTGAATAATGGTGAATAAGGGGAAGAAAAACAGGTTGATCCACAATGATTTCTTCTTGTGTTATATCCAATTTAATACGTGGCCATGAGCCAGACTGCATCAATGGTCTACGATAAGGAACCCTTATTTGAATAAATCGATCAGCTTTATCTGGAAATGGAGAGATTTCGATATTATCTATATCTATCCTCAAAGCAAAATGATCCATCAAAAATTCTGAACAAACAGACAATTCTTTACGAATATAAGCCTGATCGATAGGGGCTTCTGGAATAATGGGCTATACCGCATATATGGACTAAAGTGGCAATGAACGGATTAATCCGCTTTAAAAGCTAATACTTTATTGATATCAAAAAAATCCTAATGCTTTTAATTGAGAATATACTCAACCTGAAAATTCACACAGTTTCAAATTAATAAGGTGTGGTGGAACACGTGTTGAGAGAGCCTTCTAAAAATAGTATCACTATTTTTAACTAAAAATGGGTTATACTTTATCTAGGACTGCCGAAAATTGATACGGCCAAAAGCATGATATTCATATGATTGCCATTTTGATCCAGATATGCGGTATAACCCAGAAATGAAAGAACAACCTGAGTTAATGAGAGAAAATGCAATATCTGCTTCAGGTGAGGAAGATATAGATGGGCATTTGTGGAGGATAGAAGGGACATATCGGGTAGGTCAGTGCCTGTGGG
>MKUM01000062.1 GCA_001897825.1 Candidatus Amoebophilus sp. 36-38 | reverse complement strand
ACGAAAGCCAAAGATCGTAAGCAACATAGGGATGGTGATAATAGGTAGAGAAAAATTAGCAGAAAGCAGTAAGATATGCAAGATATTTTGAATAGATAGGGTTAGTAGTACAGCAAAAAAACCTATTATAAAAGTAGCTAGGGTAGCTACTCGCACAGAGGCATGCTTTGTGATTTTTAAAGGAGGAAGAATATCATTAGCTACTAACACAGCACAAGAATTAAGCGCAGAGTCTGCACTAGACATGGCCAAAGCAATGAGACCTACTCCTAAAAAACCTTTGAGACCTGTATAAGTATGTTTCTCTATTAAATAACCAACTACTTGACTTGTAGTGAGGTTCGGATTATCAGACAAAAGTAAAATAGCGATCCAAATTATAAACAGCTCCATTAAAATTAGGAGGCCTGCTGCATAAGCAATAGATCGTTTTACTTGGCCAATATCTCGTGCCATGGCCATTCGCTGAAATAATTCTGGTGGTAGTCCAGGAGTCATCATGTAACACATAAAAGCTAGGGTTCCCATAAACTGAGGGCTCCAGCTTATTACATGTCTAAAGCTAAAGTTAGGGTTGGTTGTGAGGGTATGAACCACTTGGCTAGTATCTGGGATATGGTGCCAAATGACCAAGGCTAAAACAGGTAACAAGGTACCAAACGTGATAAATTGAATGACATCTGTAAAAGTAACTGATTTAACTCCACCAAAAGCAGAATAAATAATAATAATGGTAGCAGCAATGATTGTAACCCAAGGTCCTTGGTAGTTAAATAAAGCGGCCAAAACTTTTGAAATTACTTTAAACTGAATGGCTATATACCCTATATCCATGAGCACTGTACTTATAGCTGTAATCAGTTGGATGCTTTTGCCATAGATACTACTCAAGGCATCGGCCATAGAAACATGGTTTAAGAAGCTTCCCATGCGTGGTCCTATGATGTAGCCTGTAATCAATAACCCCAAACTTCCCCCTATTATGACCGCTATAATTAGATATAATCCATTGCTATAAGTTTGTTCTAGATCATTAAAAAACAAGCTTCCTGAAGCCCAGGTGGCCACGATGGTAGCGGTAAGCGTGGCTGTAGAGAAATTTTTATTGCCAATGGCATATTCTTTAAAAGTTTGCTTTTTACCTCGGCACCTAAGTCCTACTAGTAGGTTAATAGCTAAAAAAACAACAAAAATAAGTATGTCTGGGTTGAGCATTGGTATCCTGTTTAGTTGAATGGTTAAACGTTAAGTGTTCAAAATATATGATTAAAAAAATAGGCAAGCAATAAAATGGATGAGATTTAACTTGATTTTTATTGAGGTGTCAGAAGTAGGCTTCTGATGACACTCAGGCTGGCGCAAGCGTCCAGCAAGTGCCATGACTGCTAATATTTTAACAAAGACCTTTTTGATAACACGAGAATATTTCCCAAAATAACCAATAACAGGCCCAAGAGATCCACTATGGACCATGTATATCCCTCAAGGCTAGCAGATACCAAAAGAGCAACAATGGGAGAAAGGACAGTAGTATAGCCGGCAAGTTCTGGCCCTATGTTGTTGACTAGTTGTAGATAACATAAGAAAGCAATCATAGAGCCAGGAATTACTAAATATGCAAGAGAACCCCAATAGATCGGGCTTTTTGGAAAAACTAAATGCTGTTGCGGTTGTGAAAAAGTATAAATCAAGATGATGATAATGGCATATAGCATACCAACTGTCATGGCAGGAATAATAGGAAGACCTTGTTGACTATTTCGTTTGCTAATGCTACCACCCAGTGAAAAAATGGCAGCTGCTATACTAGCTAACAAAAGCCCCGTGAGCGTAGAATCTTGTAGATTAATTTGTTTTAACTCATGCCAAAAAAATATACATAAACCAGTAATTCCAATCAGTGCCCCCAAAACGATGTTGCGAGTTGGTTTGATTCCAAAGAAAATAAAATTATATAAGATGCTTAAAAAACTTGTAGCAGAGAAAACGACAGCAACTACTCCGGAAACGATGTAGCGTGTTGCATGATAACCAAACAAGTAGTGTAAGGAAAACAGAGACATTCCCAGCATACATAAGAATAGATGATCTCTGGGTGAAAAACGTAAACTTAATCCCTTGATTTTGCACCATATAGTTAGGCAGAGAGCCGCAAGAATAGCCCTGTATAAGATAGAAATTTCAGGCGGAGCGTAACCTACCTGAAGTTTAATTGCGTACCAAGTAGTTCCCCAGATTAGCACTGTAAGAATATACATAATTATGTTATTCATGATGGGTACTTGATTTCGAAAGAAGTCGATTTTTATAAATTTTGAATAGTCGAATTTGGTAACAATTTTACTTTGCTTGAAATTCTCTTGGCTGGGAAGCGTGGTGTCAGGGCCAGAGCCCTGACACACACTTAGAACTCTATTTTACTTCATGAGATGTGGTAGGAGTCGTTTTAAGATGTTTCTTTTGTTCTATTACAGTAGGCAATACTTCTTTGAGCAAAACTCTTTTTCCATCTTTATAAGGTACTATCCAAGCAAGTTTGATGCCCATAGCCCTCAGTCCTTTTTTTAGTTTATTGGCTTCCCAGTAGTTTCTAAAGTGGCCAATCGTGTACTTAAAGAGGTTTTCTTCGTGTTCTTGTTCTAGATTTTCGTGATGTACTTCATCAATCAATACTTCTTTCAAATCTAGGTCTTTGTTAGCTCCTATTTGTACCTTGAAGATAACACCTTTAATAAAAGGGAGCCCTGTTGTTGGATCAACGCCATATCTTTCATCTAGGATGCCTCCAATAAATACCTGTCCTGTAGCTTTATCGATGGTGTAGCTTCCTGCTGGTAATTCAGATAGGTCGCGAATAGCAGCGTTCGCTTTTTCATGCATCAATTCCTTGGTGATGGTTTCTCTAAGCTTGGTCTCTATTTCTTTTATATTTACATCCAATTTCTGTTTTTGCAATCTAAGCCGATGGTTTTCCTCAATTAAATCTCTAAGTTGCAGAGGCTTCATATCCTTTTTCTTTTTCCCCCACTCTTTCAAGTCTAGCTTTAGTTTTTTTGCATCAGCTTTCGGATCTGCTTTTGAATTGGACTTCGAAGTAGATTTGGGATTGGATTTCGTATTTTTGGAAGGCTGTTTTTTTGTGTTAGCTTTCTTAGGAGCATTATTAGTTTTTGCTGATCCTTTAACGTTTCTAGGTTTAGCTACAGCCGAAGTGTTAGTTAATAATATACTCAGTCCAAACAGACAAATTAGAGCAATAGTTTTTTTCATAAGTTATTTCCTAAGTTGAGAAAATATAATCACTACAAGTTTACTCAAAAGCCCCCAAAATTCAAAAATGTTTCATCAATATAATTAAATTAAATAATTGCCTAAGGCTACCGAATTACTTTTTGGTATAAACTTGGCTTTACAAATATATACATTACATTTGGGAAACATGAATGTTGTGTATATGATCATGAAAGCTATCGTCATATTTTATTAAGATATAATATGTCTCAAGAACAAAAAAGGAAACAAGTAAAAAAACATACGAATATTTCTACTGAGCAAAGTTTGCTACTCAAGCTCTTGCAGTCTACTGCTGGCAAAGGATATACCTTAAGTAAATTATATAAACATTTTAAAGGCAAATTATCTAAAGCGTATATTCAAGAAGCATTAGCAGCATTAGTTGCTCAAGGAGCGATTGAACAGCGTGCGAAGGGTAAATTTGTGGCAATTCCTAACTTAGCTAATCTGCCTGATATAATTGGGAAAGTAGATTATGTAAATCCAGGATATGCCTATGTGGTGGTAGGAGAAGGAAAGCAAGATGTATTGGTAAGACAAAAAGATTTATTGTTTGCTTTAGATGGTGATCTTGTGAAGGTAGTTATTACCCAACAAGAAGAAGAACCTAAGAAGCATCCGGTAGGCCGTGTTGTAGAAATATTGGAGCGAAACAAAAGGCCATGGGTGGGAACAGTACAACAACAGGGGGCCATAACTTTTATTATACCAATTAGTAGGCGGATGCATTATGATATCTTTATTCGACCTGAAAACTTAAAAGGAGCTAAAAACAATGATCGGGTAGTCGTAGAGCTAATTAATGGACCTACTATTTCTAAAAACCCAGAAGGTAAAATAGTACAGGTATTTGGCCCTATGGGTGAACACGAGGTGGAAATACATACCATTATGGCTGAGTTTAATCTACCTATGCAATTTCCGAAAGAAGTCCTTGCAGAGACCAAAGCCATACCCGCACCTATATCTTTGGAAGAAATTGCCAAGAGAAAAGACTATAGGGATGTTTTTACAATTACCATTGACCCAGATGATGCCAAAGACTTTGATGATGCACTATCCCTAAAAACATTGCCAAACGGACATATAGAAGTAGGTGTACATATTGCTGATGTGAGTTATTATGTACGAGAGGGGAGCCTGATAGATGAAGAAGCTTTTGAGCGTGGCACGTCTGTATATCTGGTCGACAGGACTATTTCCATGCTTCCTGAAAGGCTTTCTAATGACCTTTGTTCATTAAAACCTCTGGAAGATAGACTTGCTTTTTCAGCTGTATTTGAGCTAGATAAAGAGGGACAGATACATCATGAATGGTTTGGGGAAACCATCATTCATTCCGATAAGCGGCTAACATATGAAGAAGCTCAGCAAGCTATCTTGCAATCAGATCATAATTTTCATTCCCAATTAACTGTATTCAATAATTTAGCAAAAAAACTGCGTGCTGAACGTTTTAAAAAAGGTGCTATCAATTTCGATACGCCAAGTATTAAGTTTGAGTTAGATAAGCAGGGTAGGCCATTAAGCGTACTTCCTAAAATAAGCCAAGATAGCCATCGGCTGGTAGAAGAATTTATGTTGCTGGCCAATAAACGTGTAGCCTTACATGTACGTCGTATGAAACAAGGTAAGGAGTTTCCTACTTTTGTATACAGAACACACGATCAACCCAACCTAGAAAAATTAGGTGATTTTGCTCTTTTTGTTAAACAATTTGGCTATTCCATCCCAACAGATTCCAAAGCTATTGCTCAATCTATCAATGTGCTTTCAGAAAATCTAGCTGGTAAGCCAGAATCCCATATCATTCAAACATTGGCCATTCGTCTAATGGCTAAAGCACTCTATACTACAGAAGCTAAACCACACTTCGGCTTAGCTTTTGAGCATTATACCCACTTTACCTCTCCAATTAGACGCTATCCTGATTTGTTGGTACATCGGTTGCTAAAAAAATATCTGCAGGGTCAGTTTCAATTTGATGAAGCATCTTATGAGAAAAAATGCCAACATGCCTCCGAACGGGAACGGGTGGCTGCTGATGCAGAGCGTGCTTCGATTAAATATAAGCAAGTGGAATTAATGCAAACTTTTCAAGGACAGCAGCTCAAAGGAATTATTAGCAGTCTGACCGATTGGGGTATGTATATAGAGCTATTAGAAATACTTTGTGAGGGAATGATTCGCTTATCAGATTTAACAGATGACTACTATGTATTGGATAAAAAAGGATTCAAGTTGGTAGGAGAGCGTACGAAGAAAACTTATCAATTGGGCGATTTGATTCAAGTAAAAATTAAAGCTTGTGATATCTCTAAAAGAACGGTTGATTTGCTGTTGGTTTAGCTAGCTGGCTTCAATTAATCTTGTTACTGGCAATAAAATAATTAGCCAGTCTTACTTAAAAAATAAAATCGACTCATAAATAGTCCCTTAGGTTTGTAGAGTAAAATAATTGATTAAAATTAAAATTTAAACTAGTACATAGTATAGACACCATTATTTAAACGGTTTTATATATAATGTCCCTTCCATGAAAGAATCAAAATTTTTCCTTTTTCTATGGGCTTATATACAAGTCTGTCTTCATCGTTTAATCTTCGAGATAGACACCCTTTATGCCCTTTAAAAGTATATCTCAAAACTTCTGGCTTACCAACGCCGGCTGCTTTATAATTATTAGATTGGATATCATTCAAAATTTCTACTAACTTTTTATTTTCTTCCTTTTCTTTGAAAATTAAAAACTGCTCTTTGTGGGCTTCATCCAAAAATTCAAATGTGATTGGTGGTTCAATCTCTTGCATAGACTCAGATTGGTTAGGGATAGTCTTCAAGAAATTTAATTTTATGCGTGCTGCTCTACGTAGTTTTTTTTGCTGTTTTTTGGGTTGCTTAGTTTTAGGTTTTAGGGATCTTTCTTTAGTCTTAGCAAAAATAGAACTTGTTTTAGATTTTAATTCTGTTATAGCATTATCTTCATTCTCTTGGTTTTGTATAGATTCTTCTAAAGTAGGTGCTAAAATAGAACTTTGTGTTGAGGTGCTTTCAATCTCATCTTCAAATTCTTCTTTTATAGTTTCATCTTTTTCTTCCCTTCTTTCTAGATAATCTTCGATCTCTTGAATAATTTTTCGAAGATCCTCCTCATTTATTCCCCAAAGTATAGCATTTTGTAGAGAAATAAGAGCATTTTCCAACTCTCCACAATAATACTCTTTGATACCTTGGATATAAAATCTCTTACTGGTAGGAAGTGTTGGCAATAAATCATTAATTTCTTTAATGACTTGCATTTTTTTTCCTTCCGAACTCATAAGAAAATTTTCTTGATATAAACATAGAATTTCTAATTTTCCTTCGGGTAGTCCTGATAGTTTATAATATTTAATAGCCTTTTTGTAATTGTATGCTGATTTAGTATTCTTCTTGGGACTTTGGAGATAGCCTTTTGTATAGAAGTTTCCAATGTGGTAAAACGATTCTGGCAGCGCTGCTTGCTGAAAATGATAGGTAGCTTTCTGATAGTCTGGCTTGTTTTCCTTTAGACCTACCTGTCCGTTTGTATAAACTGTTGCAATATTGTGGTGAGCTATCTTTTTGACCCGATCAGGAAGAGTTGGATTAGTAAGCGCTTGCATATAGTAATTGAGGCCTAACTGATAATTAGGGTTGCCTACATGTCCAAGAGTATATAACTCGCCTAAAGCAACTAAAGCTTCGGGGACGTCTTGGTTAGCAGCAATCTCATAATAGTAATGTGCTTGTTCATAATCAGGGTAAGGAGTATTTTTTCCTATGGCACCTACATAATATAAGTCACCTAAAAATGCATATGCGTTAGGTGTACCGGAACGTTCAAAATAAGTTTTAGCTTTCTGGTAATTGGGTTGATTACTGAACTTATCTACATATCGAACTTTAAATAAGATCCCTAGGTTACACAAAGCATCTGGATGGCCGGATAATTCGAGATAGTGTATTGCTTTTTGATAATCGGGGTTATTATCAATTTTTCCTATAAAACCCTCCATATAGTATGTGCCCAAATTAAGAAAGGCACTGACAGTTTGGGCTTTTTCAAAAAATTTTGCAGCTTTTTTATAATTAGATTTACTATCCTTAATACCATATCCATTTTGATAAAATACACCTAGATAGTAGAGAGCTTCAGGTAATTCCTGGCATTTTAAATAATGTTTTTTAGCATTTACATAGTCTTTTCTTAAACTATAGTGTCGCGCCTTTTTAAAATCTTCCGATATCCTGTTCTTTTCGTTGTGTTGCTCCTCCGACATGTTCAATATAATAGATGTTTGTTCTTGTCTTAGTCGCTTTATTTTTAAGTCATTTTCTTTTGTGTTAAGATAGGGTTCAACAACTGCATTTCTATAAAAACCACATAAAGCTTCTAGACGCCCCCATTTTTTTAATGAGCTATCAATGTTAGGGTAAAACAAGAACAAGTTATTCAATTGGCTGTTTCCCTGCTTAATTAATTCTTTTAATTTGTTGTAAGCTGGCGAAAGATATGCTTGGTTAGGCTTTATAAACCAGATGTTTTGAAAGGCTAGAACAAACCATCTGATGGCTAAGTCCATGTTCTGTTGTTTTTCGCAGATTAATCCTATCTGATACATAGCTGGAATACAACCCTGGTTAGCAGCCTTTGTAAATAGGGTAAGTGCTTCTTTAAGATGATTATTGTCGGAGTTATCGTGTTGGAGTGTTAATGTTAGTGCTTCTTTAAATAATTCTTTTGTCGCTTCTTCATCGGAGCTTAAGGATTGAGGTTGTACGACATATAGTTTTTTAGGATCTGGAAAATCCAAGTTTTGCTCATCTGTTTTGTTAACTTTTTTAATTATTGGTTGCTTGTTTTCATTGGCTTTTTCTTTTTCCCTTTCTTGGCAGGATGTTACTTTGTTTTGTTCACTAACCTTTTGTTTGTGGGCTCGATTTTCCTTGATTTTGTTTTTCTTCTTTTTCTTGCCTCCCCCCTTAATACCTAGTTGTCCTATAAGCGTATACCCTTTTGTATCCTGTGTATCAAGAATTATACGGAGGAGTTGCGCTCTTTCCATAGGAGTATAAGTAGCTAATTGAGCTAATGTGACCTCTGATGTGAAGCGAGCAGGGAGCTCTTGGGAAATCTTGGAACTGCCTTTATTATATATGGTAGCATAGAGCAGGTTATCTAGTAGGTATAGTTGATGTAGTTGGTGACCTTCTTTAGATTTCCAATTTAAAGGAGTATTTAAGAAGCGGCTAGTTGCATACTGATGCGTAATAAGCTTTGCTTGGTATAAACTAGCAGTAATCTGTTTTGTGTGTTTGTTTATAGGTTTCTGTTTATTTAGCGATAGGCCTTCTGATTGCTTGCCATGAGTTTGTTCTTGTAATAAGTGAGAGGCTTGTACTGGTGTAATGGGATATAGTTGTTTTTGCGTGATAGATTGAAAAGGGGTAGAGTGGGTTGCTGAAGCTTTCGGACTCGCTAGTTGTAAATCTTTTTCCCGAGTCCATAGGTGATTCTTGGTCAATAGAGATTTCTGTTTGGTGCTATCGCCTTTTAATATGTTCTTGCGTTGTATATGATGGTGGGAGATGGTCGTTAATGGATCTACAGAATCGATAGCTGAATTATGTCCACTACAACTTTCTAATAGTAGGATGATAAATAATGATTTGGCAATTATTTTATTTAAATAATTTCTTGTTTTACGCATTGGAGGATGTTTATGATTTGATTCGAGAAAAGAAATGATTTATGGCATTTGAAAGCCAAGATTTTTGATTTAAGAAGATGACTATTTCCTATATGATCAGGCATATCCCTGATGGGATGCTGCAGCAAGTTTAGTAGTTTTTTTTCTAAATAAAAAATAAATTAAAATTTGATTTGATATATAATGGACAAACTTTGTTACATGTTGTTGCTCTTCATGGAAGGACTGAAATGCATCTTAAAGAGCTTTCAACACTAGTAAGATTTTTACTGGTCTAAGGAGCTGATAGGCATGCTAAAGATAAAGAAGGCTTGACTTCGTTAGATATAGCTATTAAAAAAAATAACGATGAAATAGTAGCAATGCTAAGGGTAGAGTCTATGAAAAAGAAAGAATAATTGATCCAAGTTGCTAATCAATTGTAAGACTGGATGAGAATTACCAAGTTGTCACTAAAAAAGGCTTTAAAATATGCTTTGTAATTTTATTAATTCTATATTTGAAGTGGTGCTGGGAGTTATCCCTTCTGCTACCATCGTAAGATTTGCTACGAAATATTTTATATATGTTTCGTGATTTTATTAGTCTAATATTTCCCAATTATTGTTTAGCATGCCAGACGCTACTTGTTAAAAGTGAACGATGGCTATGTACGGGTTGTTTGGTAGACCTTCCTCAAACTAATTATCATACAGAAGTAAACAATCCAGTGGCTCAGAAATTTTATGGAAGAATTCCTATTACCTATGCCATGGCGATGTATAAATTTAGAATAGGTAGTAGTGTACAACGTTTGGTACATCAGCTCAAATATGGGAATACGCCAGAGATTGGAGAAATGTTAGGTAACCTATATGGGGAGCAGTTGCGCAGTGAAGAGTGGGACTATAAGTTTGATTGTATTGTGCCAGTTCCGTTACACCCCCAGAGGTTACGCGAACGTGGCTATAACCAAAGCGATTATTTTGCAAAAGGTATGGCTAGCGTATTAGCAATTTCTTGGTATAGCGATTGTTTGAAGCGGACTAAAAATACAGTTACGCAGACACATCAGAATAAAATGGAGCGACTTGATAATTTGATGGATGCTTTCTATGTGGTAAATAGTTCAATCATTCAAAATAAACATGTACTTTTAGTAGATGATGTGATTACCACGGGTTCAACGTTGGAGGCTTGTGCTTTATCGCTTTTAGCAGCAGGGACTAAACAGATTAGTATAGCGACTATAGCTGTGACTGACTAGCTCTATCTCACGTGGTGTCACGGCATCAGCCCTGACACTTCTTTACAATATGGATTTAGTAGTTTTAAATTCTTTATGTTTTTGAAATCATTAATATCTCTAGTTAATAGAGTTAGTTTATAAACTAAAGCAGTTGAAGCAATGATAGCATCAGGAAGTTTTAATTTGTAGAGTTTACGCACTTCTATTGCTTTTGACTTGATGGCTTTGTCTAGCTCAAAAACTTTGATGGTAGAAATAAATTTATTTAAAGTTTTAAGATCTTCTTTTGTAGTAGATTTCCAGCACAAAAGCTCTAGCTCTGTAATTACGGAGATAGCTGGTTGGTATTTCATACACATTGCATCCATAAAACTTTCAGCAAATGGTGGAAATTGCTGTTCTAAATAATAGATGACAATATTAGTGTCCCAAAGATATTTTATGCCCACTCTTTGCGAAGTGTTTTCTGTTGCTGATCAATCTCATGGATAGGTTGTTTAGACATTGTCCCCTTGTATTTAGTCCATATAGGTGCCTGTGTTGGATGAATTGGTTTATCCTTTTTTACGCGAATAAGATTTAATAGCTCTAATCCTTTTAAGAGCGTCATCGCTTTTTCGTTTATAATTTCTATATTCACTATGCGCATACGAAAGTACGTTTCAGTTTTTTGCAAATTCCTTCTTGCTTGCTCAATGAATTCAATTCTTGGTTAATAAGAATTGGATAAAATTATCTAGAGGAGTCATGGCTACCACTTATTACAAAGTTAGTTTAAACTAATTAAAAATCATAACATTTGTTTCCGTGGTCTGTGTCTCATAGACCACATTTCATGAATAGATAGACAGTAGATACAAGCGATGTTTTTATTCGAACTGAATGGGGCAAGAATGATACATCCGAATGTTTCAGTAGAGTTTTTGCATAATCAACAATTGAGTTTTCTGGGCAGGAAGATTTCTATGACAAAAGCAAGCTTTTAAAAAAAATTAC
>MKUM01000061.1 GCA_001897825.1 Candidatus Amoebophilus sp. 36-38 | reverse complement strand
AGCGTATGAACCTGCGTGCTGGGTAATACCTTAGCTAGCTCTTGCACCCCTGGATCACCTATTTGATTATTCCATAAATGAAGCGTATGGACCTGCGTACTGGGTAATATCTTAGCCAACTTTTGTAGCCCTAAATCGCCTATTTGATTATACCTTAAATTAAGCGTATGGATCTGTGTGTTGGGTAATACCTTAACCAGCCCTTGTACGCCTGATGCGCCTATGTCATTATAGCTTAAATCAAGCGTATGGATCTGCGTGCTGGGTATATAGGACCAAAAGGATGAGGGTAAGTTCTTTACTTCTCTCATCAAGCAATAAAAAGGAAAACTAGGAATAGCCTCAGGAGTACAAGATAATTTCCCAAAGTCTATACATTTATTAAGGCCACAGATAGATATTGCCATTTTAACAGTGGGCTTATGGCATACACCTATCCGTTCAACTTGTGAATAGCCTGTAATTAACTCATAGAAGAAATGGTTAAGCTGTATGCAGGCTAATATATAGGGGTAGTCTATCTCAGAAAAGATCATAGATAATAATTCTATAGGTAGCTGTTCAAAATGACCTAAAGTGGTAGGTACTTCAGTATGCTTCTCATCTGTTAGCAGAGGGTGGGGTTTGTGAACCTTCTCTGTATCCACTTGCTCTTTTTCTTGCCTAACATATTTTTTCTTTCTTTCCTGTTTCTTTCCTCCTGTTGCTTTTCTTTTCATTACTCGCTGTTTAGTTGTAGGTAAATACACTTCCATGCTTTCTTTTCCTGCTTTTTCATTGCATGCTGTGTTGTGGGCTAGGTCCATATCTGTTGCTGGGTATACCAATAAGTCAGCAGGGGTTTTACTAAACAGTGCAGGCAACTTTTCTTCTTTCATACCTTCTAATTGTCGCTCTTGTTGATAGAAGCTGGCTGCTAGGCCATCTTGGGTTAAGGATTGACTAAGTGGTAAGAGATTATAGGAAGCTGGACTGACTGTAGATGAGGTAACAGAAGTTTTATCTTTTTCTGTAGAAATCGCTAGGTTGATAAAATGATCACAACTTTGTAAAAATAAACTAGATAATACAATACAAGCTATCAGCCTGTAATTCAACTGATCATTTCTTTGCATATGTGGAATGATTTTTAATTGTTGTCTTTAAATACTAGCTAATAGCTAAAATAGGTGCAAGTTTTTTGTTAAAAAATAATCACCAACCCTTTCAAGTTGCTTTGTGTTTTGTTTAAAAGAGAACGTGTACAAGCTATAAAGTTCTAAAGCTTAGAAAGAGAATGTAATCTTCGGATATTGCTCTTTCAATAACTGTTTCATTTGAGCGCCTATTTGATTACCATATAAATTAAGCGTATGGACCTGTGTGCTAGGTAATATCTTAGCCAGCTCTTGCACACCTGGTGCGCCTATTTGATTAAATCCTAAATGAAGCGTATGGATTTGTGTGCTGGGTAATACCTTAGCCAGCTCTTGTACACCTGAACCACCTATTTGATTCTGGCTTAAATCAAGCGTATGGACCTGCGTGCTAGATAATACCTTAGCCAGCTCTTGCACGCCAGAATCACCTATTTGATCACCATATAAATTAAGCGTATGGACCTGCGTGCTGGGTAATACCTTAGCCAGCTCTTCAACGCCTGATATGCCCATGTCAGTATAGCTTAAATCAAGCGTATGGACCTGGGTGCTAGATAATACCTTAGCCAACGCTTGCACGCTTGATGTGCCTATGACATTATAGCTTAAATCAAGCGTATGGACCTGGGTGCTAGGTAATACCTTAGCCAGCGCTTGCACGCCTGATGCGCCTATGTAATTATAGCTTAAATAAAGTGT
>MKUM01000060.1 GCA_001897825.1 Candidatus Amoebophilus sp. 36-38 | reverse complement strand
CTCAGATATAAGCTCAGCATTCTTTCTACATACTGGTTCCCCCATTCGGACCAAGTAAATAGTAGTTTCTTCCTATAGATCACATATTTACGTAGTTGCCGCTCTGCCAAGTTATTAGTCATGGCTATCCCCTTTTCTTTCACGAAGAGCCACATCATACTAAAACTTTTTAGCATTCTACCAATCACCCGATGCGCATGAGGAATACCTCTTATTCTTAAGATCTTCTTGAATATATACCCTATCTCCCTCTTTACTTTACTAATCCTTCTTAAATAGTAATTTTCCTTTATCAACTCTTTAATTACTGCCTTGGTTAATGTAAATATTTCTTTGGATAGGCTTACTAAGCGAGTTCCTTCGGCAGACAAGCTTGGGTTTAGACTATGGGCAAAGCGTTCAAAGTCCCTTGTTAGGTGCGACCAGCAGATTTGTCTTTTATCTGGCCAAAAGTAGTTATACACTGCATAGCGATCACTAACCACTTTCCCACTATAGCTACCTAGAGTCTCTGATAATATCTGTTGCCCTCTAGAGGTAGTCAACTTCAGTAGTGTGTCCTCTTGATTGGTGAAGACCCAGGCCCATCCCCTTTCTCCTTTATTTTTATGGCCTGTCTCATCTATATGTAAATACTCACTATTTTTTATCTTTTGTTGCATACTGATATAGCTTGACTCCAGCTGCTTGTTTACTCGTTTGGCTGTATCACAGACTAATCCTAAACTAACCGATAAGTTAAAAATTTCTTTCAGTATAGCCTGTACTTCTCGCTTAGAGTTTTGACAAAACCCATTTAAAACACAGATAATCGCCTTTGCATGAGGGCCT
Organism: Candidatus Amoebophilus sp. 36-38; assembly: GCA_001897825.1. Taxonomy (GTDB): domain Bacteria; phylum Bacteroidota; class Bacteroidia; order Cytophagales; family Amoebophilaceae; genus Amoebophilus. Next base: position 12,419 of record MKUM01000060.1, on the reverse strand, counting down.
AATAGGTCTTTGCCCACTTCTACTGGTAAAGGTGCTACTATTTTTCGCTGACATTGAACACATCTAGCATGATAGCATCTATATTCTGTTACATAAGGCTTAATAGGCGGGAGTTCTATCCGTTGTTTAGCTGTAAAACGATTCTTTATTTTTAGGCTCCCTCCACAAGAACATAGATCAGGTTTTAGTTCAACGATTTTATCAGGTGGTTTAGGTTGGTAGATGTACCCCTGATGACCAGCTTGCCCTCCTGGCTTACGATGACTTTGGTGTTTATTTTCCTTCTTTTTCCGGTAAAGATCTCTCGAGGGGGGCAGTGAAGAGTTGCTAGAATTGAGATTAAGCCGTTCTTTGAGTCTATTGATTTCTTGTTGCTGACTATTGAGCTGCTCTTGTTGGTTATGGGTGTTTTCTTTTTGCTTAGCTAATGCTTGTTCTAAAACTTCAACGGTCTGCTTCAAGAGCGTGTTTTCCTTTATGAGAAGCATATTATTATTAACAAAAATTGCATTCTGTTCCTCTAAAAATTTAACTCTTGCTTGCAGGAAATTGGTCATACAAGAAATGTACTAGTCCGTGGCCGGAAAGTTATAACTTTCTTTTTTATATCCTATGCTTTAATCACCTTATTTTGGTTGATGTCTGAACGGGTACTTTTTCACGGCCCTTCTCTACCAACACCTAAAAGGGACTTAGCGACCTGCCTTGCGGAGAATTGCCAAGGAATTGTGCCAAAATAAATTATCTTTTACATAGCATGGTATGCTAAAATAGTCAAAAGTTATTTTTAATCATGTAACTTATTTTTGCCGAATTCCTTACGCCACCTACCCATTGTCCTCGGGTCAGGTCGGATACTCTTGATGTAGCGTGGAAGGACTAAATAGTCCATTTAAATATTTAACTATTTCATTTCGTCCAGCTTTTTCTGCATACATAAGTGCTGTATAATTATTATTATCAACAGCTTTGAAATTTATTCCTTGTTTAACTAAGTAATGTGCTATATCTATATGACTATGACTATCATTATAAAACCACAGAAACCTATCACGGGTTTGTTGGGGATTACATTCACTTGCTTTACATTTTATACCATCAAGATGATTACCAGATATAAGCATAAGAGCATTTTTACCCTCCTTGTCTGTTGCATTTATATCAGCTTTATAAAATTCTATAAGGGTAGAAATTGTTGAAAAATTGCATTTTGCCGCTGCATGTAACAATGGTGTAAATCCATTACGATCAGGTCTGTCAATTAAAAAAAATGTTTTTTTATAAAATAATCAAGGACTCTTAGGCTTCCTCTTTTTGAAGCTATATCAAATGCATTTTGAACAGCATTATTCTTAGCATTTATATCTGGCTGAAGTTCGTCAATTATTTGTTTTAATAGATGAATATTATCATCCTCACATATATGCATTAAAATAGTCCAACCCGCTGCATCTTGAGCATTTATATTAAATCCACAATCATTTTGGCAAAGGCGCTTGATAACATCAAAGCGATAATTTTTAGCAGCAGATATTGCCAAATCTAAAATGATATCCGGATGTGCTTGAGCAGTTAAATTCAATTCTTTGATGCAATATTCGATCAATGGTATTGAGTTAAAAAGTGGACCAAAAAAGCAATTAGCAAGCTCTACTTTTTCGTGTGCTATGCATTTAACTAGACTTTTGAGATCTATTGTTAAATTGTGCTCATTAAGTAGATAATGAAATATATCCATTGAGCCAGCAATTGCATGAACCATTAATACCGTTTGACCGCTATTATTTGTTAGTGAAATATCAGCTTTACATTGCTCTATTAAAAATTTAACTATCTCTAGACGTTTACCTTCTTGCCAAATATTAGCCGAGTACATGAGTGGTGTACATCCATTTTCATCTTTGGCATTCACATCTGCCCCATGTTGGATTAGAAAATCAATAATTTCACAATTCCCTTGCTCTACAGCTAACATAAGTGAGGTTTGACCTTGCTTATTTGATAAATCAACTTTGGCACCCTTTTCTATTAAACATTTGACCATATCTAAATTTTTATATACAGCAATATGTAATGGGGTATTGCCATTGCTATGAGTCTCATTAGGATTAGCACCAATTTTTAGCGTTTCTTGAACCTTCAATACATCACCTTCCATAATGAAACCATGCATTCTCTTATTAAGTTCTTTTTCTTCTATTGCTTGAATAATAGCATAGAGAGAAATTTCTTCTTCACGCAATTTATTCTCTTGATGTAATTGGTCATATTTTGCTAAAATTTCTTGTATCATATTAAATTCTCCTTGATCTATACCATGCTTAGCTCGATGTTTTGCAGTCATGTATACATGATTGATTTTTGAAAGAAAAAAGAATGCTTTGTGAGCATCGTCTCTTTCTTGATTTCTGTAACAGGCTTCCTTTAATTGAGCATATGAGCTAACGAGAGATTCAAAGCTTGGTAATTTGTTCTGATAATTAGTTAGCTCGAATCCATACGGATTTGCCGAATGCAATACAAGATCGTTTCGAAGTTCATCAGGCATATGGATATTTTCATCAGTAAATAGATTTATAAAATCAAAAAGAATCTGTTTAATTGCAAAGTCGGCTATATTATTAGATTCAAAAATAATCACATTCACTATTGAATCTCGTTTATCCAAAATTACTGTTATTGCATGCATATGATCTGATAATGATAATCCATATCCATCCAATGTGGCAGTATTTAATGATAAAATAAAGGCATGTCTATAATTAGCGTTTGTTCTAAAGCGTGCAATTTGAGATGCAAGATCAAAAGTTTGTATTGTTGAAATGATCTCATTAAGCGACATATTTGCATTTTGATATAAAGTGGCATATTCATTGTTATGAAAAAAATCCTTTATTGATGAAAATTCTGTTCTTCTATATAAATAGCCTTGTTTTTGACAATTGATAGTTCGAACATCGATAAAACTTAAAGATGGGCTATTTTGGGGTTGAAAGTTTTTATCGTGCTTTGCCAATAATGTATTCAATGTAACATCAAATTCAGGATAAGCTATATGCATCCTGTCATGAGAACCACCTTGCTGGATATTTATAGGTTCTAATTTTTTAAGAAATGGCTCATGCTGTACTACAAACATTTTGGCATGAATTTTTTCCATAAAATCTTCAGAATCAAAGCGTTTTGTTTTAAGCGTAGTTAGACATTTAATATCTTCTGAGACCAAATGAGAAAATGCTTTAATTTCTTCGGAATCTTGTTCAGTATGTGCTAGCATATCATAATCATGGAGGAGCATAAGTCCAATTAATGCATTTTTTATTGCATGATAGGAGCATGTTCCTCCAAAAATAGGACTTGTAGCACGATGCATTGCTTTTGTGCCGCCTAATTTATTGACTGCTAATTCCAACTGTTTTTGTATACAATTTTCCTGATATCCACTTTGTTCTAAAACCCGAACTTGGTAAATATTTAAATTAGTTTCTTGTGATAAAGATGGAATCGTGTTGGACTTTGAAATAGGCAGAGATGTATAAGCAATTATGTCAAAATATTCTAATCCAAGGTCATTATTTATCTGAGGATTATAAAAAATGCCTTTACTATTGGCAAGGTTATCCTGTTTTGGCAAAGGACAAACTCCCTTGCTTATCAAAAACTCCACTATTTCATCATGTTTATTGCTTGCTGCTAGGCTTAGTGCGACTGTACCTTCTATCTGCGGATTAAAATTAGGAAGCTCTGCAAAGTATTTTACAACCTCAAGTTTGCCTCTGTTTACAGCATGCAAAAAAGCAGAAAGTCCTCTTTTGTCGACATGGTCACTCAAAAATCTGTTACTTTGCTTGCTAAGTAAATACTTTACTACATTACAATGACCCATATAAGCAGCAGTAATTAATGCTGTAAAGCCGTCAGGAACTGCATAATGAACATCAGCTCCCTTAACTTTAACCAAATAATCAACAATACTTTCATGGCCATTTAGAGCTGCTAACATTAAAGCTGTCCCGTTATTTTTAAGTGGAAGGTTTACGTTGATCCCAGTTTGATCAAACATTTCTTTAACTTTTTCAAGATTTCCATCGTTAATAGCGTCAACTAATACTTCTATTTCTTTCTTTTTTTCGTCTTTCTCTTGTAAAAAAGGGTCATGAACTTTCTCTAGTATCTGTTGTACTTCCTCTTTATGTTCTTTATCACATAGTACTTTTTGTCTTGAGTTAATAGCTGCTCTAAGCTCATTAGCTATTTCACTTGGAAAGTTAATGTTCCCATTACCGCTCTTTGTTTTATCAAGAATACTATCTATTTCTTCTACGGATTTAGAAGCTAAAAATTCTAGAGATTTATTAAATGCAAGATCTTTTAAAGTTAGAAGATTAAATTTTTTAATTTGTTCTAATTCTACTCGGGAGACTCCTTTTTCTAGCTGCACCTCTTCAGCTTTTTTAAACTTATTTTGATTCTTTAAAGTCTCATCCTTTTTCCATAGGGGTACAAAATGTAATTTCCCTTGTGCATTTACTAGAATCGGTATATCTCCCTCTGCTACTAGGGCACGCCCAGCTTCCTCACTCATGGATGATTTATAACCATCTCGATCAACAATATGATAGCTAATAACTGGATTACCTGTTATTGGTTCTTGAAATACTTCTATGAAACAAATACACCTAAGATCTACCTTCCGACATAAAATTATTCCTTCTACCCAAGGCCGGCCCCATATACATATATCTTGATTAAATAAACTATCACACTCATCAGCCGTATATTGTATCTTAGAATAAACATATTCATATTGATCATATTTATCCTCACTTGCTGCCTTTTCTCCGTTATCTTTTAACTCCCAATCAGCTACCAATTTTTTATTCTCTTGGTAAAATTCATGGCAAAGCATCCGTAAATACTTGCCTGTATTTACATCTGTATGATTAATCTTATTTATCCACTGAGCTAAGGCATCAAAAAAACAATCTCCATCTCCATAAGCTTCTCCTAGCTCATAACCTGAAGGTAACTGCTGTAGTAAAGTTGTTTGGAAGGATAATGCTAAATCTAGTCCCTTACGAATCTTGGTTGAAGGGGAGTATATTTCGTTCTTTTGAACTTCTTTTTCTTGATAATCAAGCTGATTGAGAGAATTACCACAGCTTTGTAAGAAGAAATTGACAAGTACCATAAAAGCTAGTAGCTTCTGATTTAGTTTGTAATTTCGTTGCATATTTTATGAAAGCTAAAAGTGTTGACTTTATATTAGCTAGTTACTAGTAGATTTGCAAACAACGGGGAAGAAGAACTACTTCAGATTACATACTCTTCGTTCTCCGTTGGATGAATGGGTCGTTTCGGTATAGGAAAAGGCTATTAAGAATATTATTACTGTAGGTGGATTTCTTTCAAATTTAAGAAGAGACGATCAACAGAAATGAATTACTTACCTAACAGCTGAGTTAATTCCTTAACTTTATCATATGCATTTCCCAATCCCTGATTAGCAGACTTTTTACTTACATTGATCACAGTGTTTATTAGACTTCTTCCGAAATCAAGAATTGGGTTCTCTGGGCAGGAAGGAATTTGTGAGAAACCGGAGTTTACTGCGGTAAGTAACTATGAAGAACCAATTACTGACGAACTCAGAGGACTCAAGGCGAAGGTTTCGGAAGAAGTCTATTAACTTTTGATAATTTTTAGAATAGCAGATAAATTGGCTTAAACAAAACGATTTTAGCCATGCATATTCTAAAAACAAAAGGATTAAATCACTTAGGGCTGGTTATGGGAATCTTAAAAGAATTTAACATTATTCTTGTTCCCAGCTAAGCTGCATACCATTTTCTACATTTTTAAACTGAAATTCAATAGAAAAAGAATGTTTTTCAGCGAGTTCATGGAGTAAACTAACCAGCAATTTGGCGTAATAGCTTTCTGGTTGAACTTGCTGATGCGTTATAATCAAACGCTTATTATTTGTTTGATCAGCTTTTAAAATAGCTGCTGCTAATTGCTGTAAATTAACTTCAGGTGATTGATTCGTTAAAACTACCTTAACAGGTTTGCATAGTACTATTTTATATCCACCATTTCCTGCCATAGGAATATAGCTCTTAATATATTCTTTTAGCGCATTTTTTGCCCATCCTTTGAAAGATTTATTTAATATCCCTGCTTGCCCGTTTGGATTAATATGATTACCTCGGCCTGTAATAACAGTACATTCAGTATCAAAATTGTTGTATCGTTTTAAAATAAATGAATGTAATTTGTTAAAAGCTTCTTCTAAGGATGCCCCATGAAGATCTAAGGTGTTCTGTGTTGCATTATAAAAACAAAGATAGAGCCGATTTTCCTGTGTTTCGATGATAGTAGCAGCAGTACCACCAAATTTTTTAGCAAAATACTGGCCTAATTTGTGCCTATATAATTCGCTGATAGTAAATGTTACGTCGGGTTGTAGTCCGAATATTAGTGCAACATAAGGATGCTTTGACTGCATTAGAGTTGAAACGACGTTCATTCGCAATTCTTCATTGCATTCTTCGGGTGTATGCTTAGTTAATATAATTGGCTTAACAAGAACTTTGTCTTGGAATCCATATTTCCCTTCTTCAAAGTCTTCTTCTGTAAACCCAGCGCGAACCATTAGATTATAAAAAGTTGTTGGATTGATTTTGTCTGTATCAAGACTGCCCCCATGAAAATGGTAGGCAAATGATTCTCGTGATTCGGTTTCTTTTTGTGTATAGTTATTAATTGTTATTTCTTTGTGATAAATATCCCAAACTCCTTTCTCTGATCTATTCCCTTCAGCACCATGGTTTCCTCCGCCTATAGCTATAGGATATTTGTAAGATTGCATGTGTGTATCAAACCACTCGTAATGCAAATTGCTATCTTTCCCTTCTGATTTATATTTAAATGTTCGCTTTTCATAGCTTGAATCTGCTGCAGTTTCAGCAATTAAATAATCAAGGTAAGGTCGAAGTTGCCGCCAAGAGTGTGTCTTAAAACAGATGGTTGAAGCCTGAGGATCAATTTCAAGATATTCAGCAATGAGATCGGCAAGCTGATGAGGGCGATTTTTCCTTGATTCTACGAAAGGTGCTCTATGGTTTAAATCAAGTGCATAGCATAAGTCTTCTAGGGTAGGTCTACTCACCATTTTAAGAAGTCTATCCATTTGTTGAGCTGCTTTTAAAAGCTGTCCAGCTTCTTCTGTAGCTCTGATTTCTGCCCGCAAGTTTTCTAAATCTTCTTTAGAAGTGACTTGCAAAGGTTTAATTTTTGCAAGTGAATTGTTAACTAGACTTAGCTTGTGAGGTGGTTTTTGGTTTGCATTTTTCGGTTTGTCCTGCTGCGGAAAATCTTTCTTTTTATGTTTTTTCGATTCCTGCTTTGAAGATGAGGCTGGTTGGTTAGTAGATGGGGGGGTAATAGCAGGGATGTTATTTGTCTTAAGTTTAGACATGTTTTTTGCAACAGAAGTTCCCTGGTTCTTGCTTGGTTGATTTGGTTTAGGATTTTTCTTATCTTCTTTTGGTTTATTATGTTGTAAGGGTTTAGGTGTATTCGCAATCTGGATTGGACTTCTTTCTTGATTCGTATTATACTGCTTAAGCAGTCTATCCATTTCTTGAGTTGGTCTTAAAGATTGTCTAGATATTTCTGCAGGTGTATTTTCTGCTTGCAAGCTTTGTTCATCTTCTACAGGTGTAACTTGTGCAGGTTTTATTTTTGGAAGGGAATTGTTAGCTGGACTTGACTTGTAGGATGGTTTTTGTCTTGGAGATGAACCTGGTTGGTTAACAGGTGTCGAGGAAGTAGGAGAGATGTTAGTATGTTGCTTAGGGACATACATGTTTTTTGTGACAAGCGTTCCTCCTTTGTTAGTTGTTTGATTTGTCTTATGTTTCCCCTTATTTTTTTGTAGATTATTATGATTTGAATTCTTGGCCGTATTTGTTGTGATAGAAAGTTTTTCTTGATTAGTACTATGCTGTTCAAATCCTCCATCACATTGTATATATAAAAATATAGTACAAAGGCCTGCTAGCCACATGTTTATGAATAAAATAGATTGAAGTTTTTTTAGCATATACCGTTGGCTTTAGGTTTATATGAGGTACTTAATAGCTATAATTTTATAGTTATGAAACTAATATGCTTTATATAATTTATAATAGCAATAGTTTGTCTAAAGTTGAATTTGTCTTATAAGGTTTCTGCTTTACTTATTAATAGCTCCTATCCCTACAATTTTAAAAGCTACCCGTCTGTTTAATTGTTGATTTTCAGGAGAATCATTGGGAGCGATGGGTTGAGTTTTTCCGTACCCTTTGTAAATTAATCGATTACGAGCAATACCAGCTTGGATGAGATATTCATACACGGTTTTGGCCCTTTTAATAGATAGTTGTTCGTTATATTTATCTGAGCCTACGTAATCGGTATGTCCTTCTAATTCGATGCTGATACCAGGATTTGCTTGCAGGAAAGCTACTAGTCGATTTAACTCAATATGTGATTTTTTTAGAAGATTATAATTGTTATAGTCAAAGTATACATTTTCTAAAATTTTTGATTGTGCTAATTCTATCGGTTGTAAAAGGATTTTGCCTGCTGGAGTGATGGTAGGCTTTTCTTGTTCTTTATAATTGATGTACTTGCTCTCAAATAGATGACCGTCTTTTGTAATATAGATCAGATATTCTTTCCCTTCATTGACGACAATGGTTGTTTCTCCATCAAATCCATCAATTTCTAAGCGCTGTTGGCATGAATCTAAGCCCATATCATATACTTCTATCTGAGCTGTTATAGGTCGTTCGGTTTTTGCATCTACTACCTGCAGCTTGATCACATCACTTTTAGGCATTGCTATCAGATTTGCAGGCATGTCAAATTCATATAAATAGCTTCGATGATAATTAAATCCCTTGCGCTTGCCATCTGCATAATACCCTTTTTTGCCATCAGCAGTTATAAAAATAGAGGCTTGGTCTTTATGATTATTGATGGGATAGCCTAGGTTAATCGGTTCTGTCCAATGACCATTTACTAAGTTAGAATAATAAATGTCGAACCCTCCCAGACTAGGTGTTCGATCAGAAGCAAAGAAAAGAGTTTGTCCATTGGGGTGTATAAACGGAGAAACCTCTCGATGTTTAGAATTAATAATAGGTCCTAGGTTAACGGCTTTAGACCATTTTCCATCTGGTTGTAAGCTACTTTTCCAAATATCGTTTTTACCATAATTTCCTTTTCTTTCTGAAACAAAATACAAAGTTTTACCATCCGCTGATAGACTTGGTTGAGATTGCCAGCCTTCAGAATTGATATTAGGGCCTAAATTTTCTGGTTTAGACCACTCATTCCCTTTTCTGTAACTGATATATAAATCACAAATTCCATAATTACCTTTTCTAGAGCAAGAAGTAAAGACGAGTGTTTTTTTATCCGATGAGATGGTACAGGTACCTTCGTTACTCATAGGCTCATTAATTTGGTCAGAAATAGAGGTTGGCGTTATCCAGTTTCCTAATGAGTCTTTGTGGCTTATATATATGTTTTCCTTATAATGTCCGGTTTCTCCAATCAATGCAGTGAATAAAATAGTCTGCTGGTCTACAGTTAACACAGGAAAGTATTGGGAAGCAAATTGATTTAAGGGAGGAGGGAGGCGTCTGGGGTTAAATACCAATGGATGCTGTAATTTCTCTAGGGCAAGCTCGAGATTTTGACCCAGGGTCTGTATTTTAGACAAAAGTAATTTAGAGGTTATCTTGTCTTGAGGGATGGCTTCAAAAGCTGCTTTAGCTTTTATATAAGCACCTGATCTATAATACAGGTGTGCTATTTCATAGTGGAGATAGGTATCTTTGGAAACAGGCAAATAGCTGATAGCTTTATCTAAGAGCTGTTCTGCAGTCCCAAATTCATCTATTTCCTTGTATATCGTGGCCAATCGTATGTAGGCTTCGACGAATTTTTTATCGTTTTTTATGGATTCACTTAGTAGCTCTATGGCATCTTCATAATTTTTTTGAAGGTGTGCACCTAGCGCTTTTTCGTAAAGTTGGATGGCTTTAGAAGAACTACTGGTATATTTTTTAGTATTTTTTGGGGATGAAAAAGAGAGACATAGGCAAACAAGGATAACTAATCTTGAAGGACTAGTTACATATCGTTGAATATACTTGTTGTACATAGCCTATGTAAATGTATGTGTTCACGTATCTATGTGGATCGCCACGCCCACTTTGTGGGCTCGCGATGACCGGAAAGTAAAGGCTTCGTAGGATCATTGCGAGCGTAAGCGAAGCAATCCAATTCTTGTTTAATTGATGAAAGGGCGCTAATATTCATAGCTCATTTAAATAAAACGGTATAGCTACGTGACTTCGGATACATATAAATAGCCTAATAGACTTTCAACTTATTCTTGAATTTACTCCCTTTAGTCTAGAGCTTCCTCTTCGCTAGATGGAGCTGTTTTTTCTACCAATGAGCTGCTATGTTTAATTTTTTCTCTAATCTGGCGTTCCAAAGTTTCTGTTAGCTCTGGGTTATCTTTTAGCAATGCCTTAACGGCTTCTCTACCTTGGGCCAGCTTGTTGCCTTCGTAAGAGAACCAAGAACCTGATTTTTGTATGATTCCAAGTTCTATTCCTAGATCAATAATTTCACCTATTTTAGAAATGCCTTCTCCATATAAGATGTCAAATTCTACTACTTTGAAAGGAGGAGCTACTTTGTTTTTAACTACTTTAACCCGTGTTCTATTACCCACGATGTTTCCATCGGCATCTTTAATCGTAGTAACTTTACGGATATCTAGCCGTACAGAAGCATAAAATTTCAATGCATTACCACCAGTAGTTGTTTCTGGATTGCCAAACATGACGCCTATTTTTTCGCGTAGCTGGTTAATGAAGATACAGATACATCCTGTTTTGCTGATGGCACCTGTAAGCTTTCGAAGTGCCTGTGACATGAGTCGTGCTTGTAAGCCCAGTTTACTATCTCCCATTTCTCCTTCTAACTCTCCTTTAGGCACCAATGCTGCTACAGAGTCGATTACAATAATATCTATGGCACTGGAACGGATTAGGTTTTCCGCAATTTCTAAAGCTTGTTCCCCATTATCTGGTTGAGCGATGTACAAGTTTTCAGTATCTATGCCTAACTTTTCAGCATAATTTTTATCAAAAGCATGTTCTGCATCAATAAAGGCAGCCATACCACCTTGTTTTTGAGCTTCTGCAATACATTGTAAGCTTAAGGTAGTTTTTCCTGATGATTCAGGGCCATATACTTCGATAACCCTACCTCTAGGTATACCTCCAATTCCTAAAGCAAGATCTAGGCTAAGAGAGCCAGTAGATATGGCAGGTATGTCTGCTACTCGTTCATCACTAAGCTTCATGACAGTGCCTTTGCCGTAGCTTTTTTCTAATTTGTCGATGACTGATTGGAGTGCTTTAAGTTTTTCCTGATTGATTGCCATAATTGTAGATTTTAAAGTAATGTATAATCGATGATACGATGCTACGCTAAGCTAAATGATTTTGTCGTGCTAATCAAATTCTAACAAGCTAATCGTTCTAACCCACATTGAGCGAGCCTTATACAACTCTCTGATTATTAAGGGATTTCATTTTGAGCCTCAAAAACGTAAAGTCTTGTAAATCAAGTTGTTATATTATAAAGTGCTCAATGTAAGTTCTAAGTTTGTTGGGGTAAAAAAATTTATTGTTACTCATCACGTAGTACACTAATAACAAATAAGATTTAAATAACGTTGTGCTACTTGAATTCAAGTTTTTGGATCTGTGTCTGTAATTTGATAAAGTTGCCTTCTGCCAAGTACTTGAAGCATATGATCTATATCTCCATAATTGGCTAACTGATAGTCTAGATAGAAGGGAATGTAGTTATCATTAAGAGGTGGATCAATATCTTGAATATTGACAAAGAATATAATGTTTGTGCCAGCCTGCCACTCATAATCTTGTCTAAGCAAATATTGTCTCGCTTCCTGATTAAGCTCTAGTGGTAAAATTCCCAGGCTATTTGCTTGTTGAATTAGTCCTGGATTATTTTCTATATGCTGTATACAGAGGGTACGTAACCTATAAGGAAACTGTTGATACGCATATGCTCTTAGCATTTCCTTGCTAAACTCCTCTAATTGTTCAGGTTGGAACCATGGGTTGCCAGATAGTCCAAGATCACCTAAGCTTATTTTAGATATTTTACTTAATATAGGTAGCACACAAGTTGGTAGCTTTTTAAGATGATTATGAGATAAACAAATGCTCCCTAGACTGGTAAGCTCACCTAATTCACGAGGAACTGTTTAGTCCCTTGTTAAAGGTATCAATATTTAAGTGAAAAAGTTGAGGGTT
>MKUM01000059.1 GCA_001897825.1 Candidatus Amoebophilus sp. 36-38 | reverse complement strand
CTATATTAATAATACTTCTACAAACCTAACGGGTGAGAAAATATAACTATTTGATTATTCTATATTCCTATCCAGGATATTGATTCCATTGCCATTCTAGGCCAAATATGCGCCCTAACCCATCATTCTAATAGCCCTCTACACACATACACTTTTCTGAACAGTATCAAGATGATGAAGATTTTTACGTATTATAATATTAAAAATTTATAAATCCCTCCTTTTTCAAGGTATTCAATTCTATAATTTTATCTTGTGCATCAACAACTCCTTGGTCGGCTGCTTTTTGATACCATTTTAGGGCTTCTTGAAAATCCGGTGTTAGTCGGGTTGAGCTTACAAACCCTACAAATCCAAAGCCACTTTCTTCATACATTCTGCCAATGGCATACTGTGCATTTGCATACCCCTGGCCAGCAGCTTTTAAATACAATTTTATGGCTTTTTTATAATTTTTAACTACACCATTGCCTTGCTCATACATAAGTCCCAGGTTAGTTTGTGCAGCTGCATTCCCCTGATCTGCTGCTTTTTGATACCATTTTAGGGCCTGTCTGTAAGATTTTGCAACAACTTGCCCCTTAGCATACATAAACCCCAGATTATTTTGTGCACTTTCTTGCCCTTGATCCCCTGCTCTTAGGTACCATTCGAAGGCTTCTTGATAATTCTGATTTACTCCTTGTCCATTTTCATACATCCAGCCTAGCATAAATTGATGTTCTCTTTCCCCTAGCTTAGCAGCAGCCTTTATTTCTTTACTAACTCCCTGTAACATTTCATTGGCTCTTATAGTATCTTTTTTAACTCCAAAACCCTTATAATACATACGTGCTAGCCTAGCTTTAGCAATTACTTTTCCTTGGTCGGCTGCTTTTTGATACCATTTTAGAGCTTCTTGATAATTCTTAACTAGGCCCCTCTTGCCTTGCTCATACATAAATCCCAAGTTAGTTTGTACATCCGCATCTCCTTCTTCCGCTGCTTTTAGATACCCTGCTATTATTCTTTTTTCATCCTGGACTATTCCTTGTCCATCTTGATACATAACTCCAGGGTTATTTTTCTCAACCGAATCTCCTTTTCTGGCCACTATACTATTTACTATTTGAAAAGTTTGTTCTTGACGTATAGATGTAGATTGCTTCAAAGGCGATGTTCGCCTTTGAAGGACAAATTCTTCTCTATTTTCTCTTCTTGTAGCTCCAGAAGTATTAATATCTGGTAACGAATAAGAAGGCGTTTTTAAATCTAAATGCTTAGCCGCGTTTGCTGCTTTATTTATTCTTTTACATATCTCACGTTCTTGATCTTCTATTTTTTTTTCACTAAAAGCTTCTTGTATTGCAGAAGATAAATTTGCATGTCTTGTATTCAAGCATTCGTTAAATTCTTTAAGTAAAGATACTTGAGCCGAAAACAATTCTTTGCGGCCAGTATCTTCATCTATATCATGATCTTTTAATAAAACTTTCCAATATGGAGTTTCAGATTTAGCTATATTAAATATTAAGTCTCTGATTTGTTGACTAGTAAATTCTTTCTCCTTCTCTTTTTCCTTTTCTTTTTCTTTACTTCCTTCATTCGAATCTTTACTTTTTTTCATCCCTCCAGCAACTCCACCATTAAGAACTATAACTCGGTCTATTTTCCTATGTTTACGGCTTAACTCAATGCGATTTTGTTGTGTTCTATGGTCAAGTTTAGTTAAGTAGAATAAGTCCGTACCTTCTTCAATCATTACAGGAACATCTTTATAATTGGGTTCTGGTTGTTTTTCATCAACTCTTAAGTTTGCTTTTAATCCTTCGTCCTCTTCGTAGAAAGAAGCCAAGTAACCACCTGACGTTACAATTTTTTTA
>MKUM01000058.1 GCA_001897825.1 Candidatus Amoebophilus sp. 36-38 | reverse complement strand
CCAGTTATATCAAGCTATCTCTACTCATCCCTAGTCTCTTAACTATATAGGCGTGAACGCTTACATTACCTCCTATCTGGGGTAACCTTAGCCAGCTCTTGCACGCCTGTAACGCCTAAGGAACCGCTCCAAGTCACTGCATGGATTTTTTTAGAAGAAGGCCTTTGATTGCACCAATACTGATTTCTAGCCTTTTATGCATACTCTCTTTGCTATAAACAACCCAAACTTGAGCTTCTTTGGCCTTGTTTATGTTATAGATAATCCTTAATCAGTTCTTGTATTTGTTTGTCGGTAAGGTTGTCCACTTTTCCTTTGGAGTAGATGGAGAAAAGCAGTACGGTAGTTTGCGAAACCTTTACAAAAGACAAAACCCTTGCACCACCTGATTTCCCTTTGTTTTTGGAAGCAATTGCCAAACGAATTTTATAAATATCATTGCCAAGCGGAGTGCCAAGTGTGGGATTTTCTTCCAGTTCGTTAAAAAGTTCAGCAAGTTCCGATTTTAGAGAAGGGTATTTTTTAATGAGCCTTTTGGCTCCCTTTTTAAAGTTGGCAGAAAGTTCAATGCTATAACTCATTTAGAAAATCTTTAGCAGGTGTGGTTTTTAATTTGCCTTTTTTGAATAGGCGCACTTCTTCCAGTCCTGCCTTGATGTTGTCTACAACGCTTTCCTTGGGTTTTTCGTCTGTCTCAATTTTTTTAACGTAATGCAGGTTTTTAGCCAGTTCTACAAAATGGTTGTATTCTTTATCAGTTGTATATACTGTTACGTGTCTCATATTACTTCGTTATTTTTTGAAGATTCTGTTTCGTCCTAAAAAAAGTTACAGAATTAATAATTGGAAACTATTGTAAATTTATACATAAAAAACTTAATCCTGCAATAGCTTGATAAATATCCAAAAAAGTATTATTCCATTCCCCCTGGTACGCAAATTATGGTTTAAAATACTTTCTTTTGCTAGATTCCTACCTAAATTTCCCGCTGCCTTAATCGAGCTGATTGGGGAAGGAATGACAGACTGCTGTAGACCACTGATTTGAGTGAATAGAATGAAAATTTCAGCAACCCATAACTAAAACTTTTATCAGATAATATAATACAAGCTATCAGCCTGTAATTCAACTGATAATTTCTATCATTTTTAAGTGTTGTTCTCAATACTAGCTAATAGCTAAAATAGATGTAAGTTTTTTTGCTCAAAAATAATCATCAACCCTTTTAAGGTGCTTTGTGTTTTGTTTAAAAGAGAACGTGTACAAGCTATAAAGTTCTAAAGTTTAAAAAGAGAATGTAATATTCGGATGTTGCTCTTTCAATAACTGTTGCATTTCATCGCCTATTTGATTACCATATAACTTAAGCGTATGGACCTGCGTGCTAGGTAATACCAGAGCTAACTCTTGTACGCCTGAAGCGCCTATTTGATTAGTACTTAAATTAAGCATATGGATCTGCGTACTGGGTAATATCTTAGCAAGCGCTTGCATGCCTGAAGCGCCTATTTGATTAGTACTTAAATTAAGCGTATGGATCTGCGTATTGGGTAATATCTTAGCAAGCGCTTGCATGCCTGTTGCGCCTATTTGATTAGTACTTAAATTAAGCGTATGGATCTGCGTGCTGGGTAATACCTTAGCCAGTGCTTGCACGCCAGAATCACCTATTTGATCACCATATAAATGAAGCGTATGGACCTGCGTGCTGGGTAATACCTTAGCCAGCTCTTCAACGTCTGATATGCCTATGTTAGTATAGCTTAAATCAAGCGTATGGACCTGTGTGCTAGGTAATACCTTAGCCAGCTCTTCAACGCCTGATATGCGTATGTTAGTATAGCTTAAATCAAGCGTATGGACCTGTGTGCTAGGTAATACCTTAGCCAGCGCTTGCACGCCTGATGCGCCTATGTAATTA
>MKUM01000057.1 GCA_001897825.1 Candidatus Amoebophilus sp. 36-38 | reverse complement strand
TTTACTTTTTTTCGTATAGGCGTGAACGCTTACGGAGGTAATAACATAGACGCTTCAGACGTGCAAGCGCTGACCAAGGCCTTAGCTAGTACGCAGGTCCATACGCTTGATTTATATCGTAATCAAATAGGCGATGAAATACAACGATTATTGAAAGAGCACCATCCGAATATTAGATTAGATTTTATTTTAGTTTTTAGAACTTTATAGCTTATACGTATTTCCTTTTAAACAAAGTAACTTAAAAGGGTTGGTGATTATTTTTTGTAGACGTGAATGCCTACAGAATTTTTACAAGTCAGTTAGCTGTTCAACGATCATATACATTAAAGCGAGCACTTGTAAGCAATTTAGAGAAGGATTTCTTCCTTTTATACATTAAATCGAAAATGCATAATATCTCCATCCTCCACTACATAGTCCTTACCTTCCATTTTTATTTTGCCAGCTTCCCTACAGGCTAGTTCTGATTTATATTGTTGATAATCAGCAAGTTTTATGACTTCTGCTTTAATAAATCCCCTTTCAAAATCACTATGGATAATGCCTGCTGCCTGAGGCGCCTTGGTTCCCTGTTGAATAGTCCAAGCACGTACTTCCTCTGGGCCTGCTGTAAAGTAGGTAATCAGGTTTAAATTACGATAGGAAACTTGAATAAGTTGGTCTAATCCAGAAACACCTAATCCATATTCACGAAGTAAAAGAATTTTCTCATCGGGTGCTAGTTCAGCTAGTTCTGCTTCTAGATTAGCAGATATTAATATCAAATCAGCCTTTTCTTTTTGAATAACCTCTTGGAGTCGAGCTACATGTGGATTGGTACGGCTCTTTAGGGTCGCTTCATCTACATTCGCCGCATATACCACCGGCTTCATCGTCAAAAGCTGCCAAGTTTTTACTAGGTCTGCCTGAGCTGGATCTAATTCTAGATTACGCAGATTTCGGCCTTCTTGGAGCCAAGCTTCTAATTTTTTCAACAGAATTAGCTCTTGCTGGGCTTCTTTATTACCAGCTTTAGCGGTCTTATCAGCTTTAGCAATACGCTTTTCTATAGTCTCTAAATCTTTAAGCTGGAGCTCATGGTCTATTATTTCTTTATCAAATACAGGATCTACCTGCCCAGCTACATGGATTACTTGATCATCTGAAAAACAACGAACAACATGAACAATGGCATCAACCTCTCTAATGTGGGATAAAAACTTATTACCCAATCCTTCCCCTTGACTAGCCCCTTTTACCAACCCAGCTATATCTACAAACTCCAACAGAGTAGGAATAACTTTTTTAGGCTGAATAAGTTCTTGCAAGGTCTGAAGCCTTTCGTCGGGCACAGAAACAATTCCTATATTAGGTTCTATGGTACAAAAAGGGAAATTAGAGGCTAATGCTTTTCCATTAGAGAGCGCATTAAACAGTGTAGATTTGCCTACATTAGGTAGACCTACAATACCATACTTCAAAGCCATTATAAATTTACTAGAAAAAACATATCCATGAGTTGAGACTTCTTAACGCTCAATCTTTACCATATAGTATACGCAGGCAACCCAGCTAATGCCTACATATAGATTAACATATTCCCGTGGATAAGTGTACTAAAAGATGCTACTATTACTCCTCATCCTCTTCGTATCTTTTACCTGAATCAAATTTATCAGCCTTAAATTCTTTAAATTTATCAAAATCATAGTCAGGCAATAATTCTTTTTTAATGTGCTCTGCCGTACTATGAAGGGCTTCTAAAAATTTATTAAGATCCTCTTTATATAGAAAAATTTTATGTTTTTCATAACGACTTCCTTCATCGTTATATTGCTTTTTACTCTCCGTGATAGTAAGGTAATAATCATTAGCACGCGTGGCCTTTACATCAAAAAAGTAAGTACGTTTCCCTGCCTTTACTTTTCTTGAATAAACTTCTTGTGATTCTTTATACGCTTCCGCCATATCTAGTTTAAGTTATACAAAAATTTAAATTTTTTACAAATAAAGTTATTTTATGATATTGAAACAAAACTAAGCCAAATTATGTACTGTGCAACCAATTTTTCTTTTTTAATAATTCTTCTTTTGTCTCTTGATGTTGCAGATCTGGCACACAACAGTTTACAGGGCATACAGCCGCACATTGAGGTTCTTCATGAAAACCCACACATTCCGTACATTTATCAGTAACGATGTAATAAAATTCATTGGACAAAGGTTCTTGGGGAGTATTCGCATCCATGACTATTCCATCTTTACTTATTTGCTTTAAGGCTGTTCCTTCACCCCATCTCCATGCGGCACCTCCTTCATAAATAGCATTATTAGGACATTCTGGTTCACACGCCCCGCAATTAATGCATACATCTGTAATCATTATAGCCATAAGTCACCTAGATTATTAAGTTTCGTAGAAGTTTTATAGAAATATAACCTTCTTAGTTTATTTTACAAATATAGTATATACTACTAAATCCGGTTAATTTAAAATTAGGGGTATAATAAATAATCTATTAAAAGCTATATATTTATCGTTGGTATATACTACATTATATAGTTAAGATACACAATTTTTAGGAAAAATGTAAAACTTTAACAGCCATATTGGTAGCTTAGCTACCAATATTCTGAGAAGTGTCAGGGCAGTGGCCCTGACACCACGACAAGGCAGACACAATCCATTTACCTAGTAGTTAAGTCTTATAAAATTAATTTTATTCTTAATATATTGGTTAGATTAAAAGATCTAAGTTATATTTTGTATAATGTGCTTAGGTTATTTAAGATCATAAATAAAATAGATGTTAAAAAACTAATTCATTTAACATGTTTAACATTGTTTCAAAATTAGAAATATGGATGAAATAAAAAGACCCACAGCATCCTTAAAGCAAGGAACCGAAGAATTGCTGAATCAGCAAATTGCGATGGAAGATAAAGCCTCTGCCATATATTTAGCCATGGCTTCTTGGTGTGATGTAATGGGCTATAAAGAATCGGCTGCTTATTTATATGAACAAGCTGAAGAAGAGCGTGGACACATGCTTAAGATATTTCATTATGTTCATGATGCAGGAGGCCGAGCTTTTCAACCGGATGTAACAGACATTCAACAAAATTTCACCTCCTTGCGTGAGGTTTTTGAATTAGTTCTAAAACAAGAAATAAACGTTTCACATGCTATTCATCAAATCGTGAAGCATTGCTGGGACAATCAAGATGTAGCTACGTTTAACTTCATGCAGTGGTTTGTACAGGAACAAATCCAAGAAGAGACAACAGCAAGAAGAATTTTAGAATTATTTGAGGTTATCGGAGAAGCTGGTGTAGGACTTTATTTTATAGATAAAGAAATAGGCACATTAAAAGGCAAATAGAAAACATCATCTAATATCTATAATTATCTTAGTTTTTCGTCATTTAGAGAAATTATAAAAAGCTCGTTACTTGAATAGGTGTATGAAATTATTTAGTATTTTCGAAGGCATATAAAGAATTACTTCTCTTGTAAAAAAGCTATGTTACATAAATTATTAAAGTATCTAGGAATAATTTTAATTGTTACAACTACTAGTCAATGTTTATCTAAATGCAAACAAAAGCCTCCCTACGACACGGTTAATTTGGATCTAAAATGGGAAACGGAATCTCATCCCATCACGTTATCAGGGCTTAATTTAGAAAATGCCAGCGGTCTAACTTGCCATGTACCTAGTAAACAAGCTACTTACTTTCTCAATGAAGATGGTAACTGTTGGGAATTTACAAACGAAGGAAATGACTTAGCATGTAACCCAATTGGTAGCTTATCTACTTTTAGCCTTAATAATTCGTTTGTATTTGTAGCTGGATCAACAGAACAAGAATCTTTGTTTTTTGGGACTATCTCAGGAAATAACATAGATCTATATAAGCTCGAATCAGGAGCTTGGACTAAAGTAGTAAATGCGGAAGATTTAAGTACTTTTTTCCCAGGTCTTACTATAGATACAAATAAGTATATAGCAAGTTGTACCATCGAGCAAGAAGGAGAAAAAAAAGGGTGCTTGATGTTCAAATTACAATCTGTTGCACCTGCTAAAGACGAATTAGGCTGCTTGCTCTTTTCAACAGAAGATCCACATTTCAAAGCTATAAATATAGATCCGCAGCATAAACAAACTGAACAAGGTATTTATCTCACTGGTATGGTAGCAGTTAGGGATGGAAATATAATTTTGGGGCAAGGCTACCCAAAGCATGGTGATGCATGTACACTAATCTCGTTAAAAGATGATCAGATAACTTTTTTAAATCCACCAGGAGTTCATAATGGCCTTCCTCCATCTAGAACTCGTCCTCCATGGGAAATTTTCCCATTGTTTCTAGCAGATGAATTTCCTATTGTAGAACCCATATTTAGTATTTTTAATGATGACAAACGATCTATCTATAGGATGGACTCAGATTATGTATTGCAAGAAATGACCCTACCACCAGATCCAGAAAATAAAATACTGAACCAAAAAAGTCTTATATTACCATTTTATAATGAATTATATTGGATAACAACCATAACTGCAGAAGATGGTAACAAGGAAACAGT
Source organism: Candidatus Amoebophilus sp. 36-38 (assembly GCA_001897825.1). Classification (GTDB taxonomy): domain Bacteria; phylum Bacteroidota; class Bacteroidia; order Cytophagales; family Amoebophilaceae; genus Amoebophilus. The sequence goes on along the minus strand of MKUM01000057.1, from coordinate 7,535 downwards.
TTCATATAAGGGAACGTTGGTTACTACAACTAAAAAACCAGAACGAAACCCTTAATACAAATATTAGAGTTCTTCCAAAACCAAGAATTGAATTCGCTGGGCAGGAAGGAATTTGCGAGAAACCGGAGTTTACCACAGTAAATCATGTCACTCCTGCGCGTAGGCAGGAGGAGGATTTTGAGTAAATTACTGACAAACCCAGAGGACTCAAGGCGACGGTTATGCAAGAACTCTATTTAAGATAGTTATAATGATAAGATAATAATTTGACACAAGATTGATGTATATGGACCAAGCAACTCAAAATTTTCTTTTTAAATATCTGAATAACAGCTCTCCCACAGGATATGAGGCTAGTGGCCAAAAGATTTGGCTAGAATACTTATATCCTTATATAGATGATACGTTTACTGATAGTTATGGTAATGCAGTAGGTATTATTAATCCAAAAGCAGCTTATAAAGTAGTGATAGAAGCACATGCAGACGAAATTTCTTGGTATGTCAACTATATCAGCAAAGAAGGATACATCTATGTAATTCGTAATGGAGGATCGGATTATGAAATAACTCCTTCCATGCGTGCTAAAATACATGTAGAAGGCAATACAATACCAGCGGTATTTGGATGGCCTGCTATACATGTCCGAGACGATAAAAAATCTAAAACACCAGAAATAGAAACAGCTATTTTAGATTGTGGGTGTAGTTCTGATGAAGAGGTAGCAAAATTAGGGATACATGTAGGATCTGTAGTAACTTTTGACGCAGACTTAATTACCCTGAATGAACGATATCTGGCTGGACGTGGGCTTGACAACCGCATAGGTGGATTTATGATTGCACAAGTAGCTAAAAAACTATATGAAAATAAGATAAAACTACCTTTTGGCTTATATATTGTAAATGCAGTCCAAGAAGAAGTAGGTTTACGAGGTGCCTCGATGGTCGCACACCACATAAAACCGGATTTAGCAGTGATTACCGATGTAACCCACGACACCCAAACTCCTCACTATAATAAAATAAAACAAGGTGATATCGCTTGTGGCAAAGGACCTGTATTAACGCATGCACCTGCTGTACAGCATACGGTTCTAAAATTATTAATTGAAGCAGCCAAGAATAACAATATCCCTATTCAATGGCAAGCAAGCTCACGAACTACAGGAACAGATACGGATGCATTTGCATATTGCGGAGCAGGCATTCCTTCTGCGCTTATTTCATTGCCACTCAAATATATGCATACAACTGTAGAAATGGTGCATAAGAAAGATATAGAACAAATTATTGAATTGTTTTATCAATTCTTAGTAGCTCTAAAACCTAATCATAATTTTAGCTATTTCAATTAGGAGGACATAAAACCAGGTAACCATCTAGGTGTTTATATAAAAACGAATAACAATATGAGGTGATGTCAGGGCTTGGCCCTGACATCACCTCAATCATTTATATAAAAATTAGACTACTCTGCTTGTTCCCTTTCATATGCTTTCTTGATATCAAAAGTTATAGGAGGTAAGCCAGCAACCTGCCCAATTAGCGCTCCCTTTTGAATTATTCTGAGATACTGATCAATTACTTTTAGCATAATGCGCACGCCTTGATTACCTACTTGCGTATCTGTTTTTACAATTTCTTCAATAACCGCTTCATCTATATCGGCATCAGCGATCGACCGAGATGCACATACTTTTTTGATATGGTCTTTAGCAATAGCTAATTTCTGTTCATCTTTAAATCCAGCAAATTTAATAAGATTTACCCGCGATTCGAGAGCCCCAGCATTTTCTTTACCCAGCACCTCACTAAAAGTACGATTACTTATAAGAATAATTTTTAGCTGAGAAATATCATGGGTTGCACCTTCATATCGAGCAAGCCTAGCAGTAGTTTCTTGTGATTCTAAAAGTGTATGCAAAAGGCTCATCACTTCTGCCCCAGATTCATGGATGAACCTGCCATTTTCATCTTTAGCTAAAGCTTTATCAATTTCGTCTAGTACAAGAATCTTATTAGAAAAATTGCCCTTTTTGGTTTTTCCTCCTAGTAAAACATCTACAATAACGCCTGGTTCTGAGTTGCCAGACCAAAAATGATTCCCATTTACAGATTTGTATTTGGCAATATCTATGATTTGCACAGGCATACCTAATAAATTACCTAGTTGGCTAGCTAAATAAGTTTTACCAGTTCCTGGAGGACCTACGAACATTAAAGGTACAGCCTTCCTTTCCAGCCTTTCAAACTTGGAATCTGTAATGGCACTAATTACAAAATCACCAACAGCCATACGAACCTCTTCTGGGTAATTTTTGATAAATTCAGTAACCGGAACTAGATCGGGATCAATTGGTTTAGGACCTAACGGAAATTGTAATACTTCTTCGATTGCTTTTTCAGCCTCTTTAAGCTCATACCCCCAAGTTTCGGCCATATTTGCATACCTTCCGATGGTAGTATCAAGAAAAATTCTCATGCTCTTGGTTAGCTTATACTTACGTCTTTCATAATTTTTTTTATAATCCATAATACGTCGTGTGGCTGGGCTAGCTAAATATGGAGTAAACAACGTGCATAGCTTATTTCCAATATTTCCTAAAGGCTTAGTTAACATGCCACTGATAAGTGGTCCCATAAAAGCAGCAGCACTTAAAGCTTCCGTACCTCCTATCATATAACCGATACCTCCTATCAAAAGAATTCCTAACCCCATCTGGGTGCTCGCCCTGAGTAGCTCTTTTCCCTGCTCTTTTTTAAACGGCTCTAGTCTACGGGATCTCTTTTTAATAGGTTTAGCAGGGACTTTTGAAGAAGCAGTTATTTTTTCGGAAGCGGATTGTATTTCTTTATCATTAAATTTAGTGGTATGAGTATGGCAAACCAGTGCTACTGCTAAGCCCATCCCTTGTAAGTTATAAGCTTGTGTTTGTAGAAATGAACTTGCAAACAATATTAACACTACGAATGACCATGCTTTCAATCGACAAATGGTTGACATACTTTTAAAATAGATTTAAATAAGGTTAGTTGAATTTACTAGGTGTCTAAAATGTGCAAGATAATCAACTTCTATAATCTGAAAAAGATAATTTTATTGAAGACTAAGAAAAAACAAGGATAAGTTACATCAGGCTCTAATAAGCTTCTATTTGATTCATTCACCTTTTATTTCATCCTACCTACAAGAATGATGGCATAGCTATTTTATCATATATAAATGTTGAATATGAATCTATCTTAAACACTAATAAGCTTGTAAAATCAGCCTTTTTAATTTAAATTAAATATATACTTAGTTGGTTGCATCAAGTTACCCCTATCAATTAGTAGCTAGAAAAATCCACAAACTTATGTCAAAGACTATAAAATTTATCCCACTTGTTGCGCTTCTAGTATTACATATGACCGTGGTTAGATGTAGTTGTATCAACGAAAATGAAGCTAACAAGAAGCGTTTAGAAAAGAAAATCGAAGAAGAACAACAACTAATTGAAACTTTCAAGCAGAACTTTTCACCAGACCAAGGTAAAAAATTTGAAGAAACCTTGGCAAAAAGGAAAACTAACTATACTCCATCTGATTGGGAGACAGAAATAAAAGAAGTAAAGGTGCTTCAAACAGAAATAAAATTAAGCCAAGATGATCCGAGAAGCGAGTTTCCAAATCATTTCAAAGCTATAGAAATTATTAAACGATTGATTCCAGACTTATCTGCTGTAGATATAAAGCAAAATCAAACTGCCGAGATTATACGAATCTATTTGGCAATCTTATATAATATAACGGAGCAAGATGAGTTATCAAAACATATCAAGTAAACAATAGCGTTTTTCGAAACCGTCGCCTTTGATTTGAGTGGCGAGAGCAACTCCCGTCACCACAACTCCGGTTCCTCACAAATTCTTTCTACCTAGAGAGTAAAATTCTTGATTTCGAAAAACCCCTACTATAATTTTCTGATTATCAAAAGATTTAGAGAAATTCAGCAGAGCCTAATTGACATATAAATAGTACATAATTTTACACAATTTCTGTAAATTATAAAGCCCTTCTCCTATTTGACCACGATAGCTTTACAAAAGTTCTACCATTCCTAACCTAAACTACCAAGTGAAGCTGTTAGTAACGCGCTCTAGACATCTGGACTTCACATTAAACCAATTTTGCAGATTATATACTTTATTGTATCTTATGCAAGCTAACCATACATAGTTAGTTTATTGTCTAACTTTTTTGATTTTTAACTTCATAAACTATACACATTGTGATATTAAAATTTAATAAAGCAACCACTCTTATAGGAATTATATTAGTAAACATGCTAGCAATTAGCTGCGGTTGTGGAGAAACACCGAAAGAAAAAGAGAGAAAAAAACGTGCAGAAGAAGAAAAGCAACTAGCAGAAGAAGAAAAACAACTAATGAATAAACTAAAAAACCACTTTAAACCAAATTTTTGGGATAATATAAAATACCAAAATTTAAAGAGTAATGTATCAGATATAGAAAATCAAATCAAAAATTCTAAATCTTTATTAGAGATCCTAGAAAAAAAGGAATTTGGTAAAAGTGAAATGAATACAAAACTAGTAGAAGATTATGGATTATGGATAGCACGCCTTCAAGGGACAACTATTCCATTTGAGAATTCAATAAGTATATTTAGTAGTGAGAATATTGACAAAGTAAAGCAAGCTATATCTGACGAGCTACCCCTCCTTGAAAATTTAAAAAAACAACTCGAACTAAAAAACAAAGGAAAAAAAATCTGGCGATAAGAAGCCCTCAGGAAAGAAGTAATAGCCAGAATACATAGGCGACTTTTTAAATTGTTACTTATTTACATTTAGCCACCTATACAAGTACTCTTTAGTATAGATGGTTTGTTTTTTTGCGTGGTGTCAGAGCTGAGCCCTGATACCACCCTATAACTATCCACTTTTTACCCCTGATTAGCCAAAGAACCTCTTATAAACAACTAAACCCTTAACTAACACAGGAAAGTAATTTTTGCACCATCATTTTAGATCCAATATAAAACGGCACACATTGATGAAGATGTCGAGGTATAATATTCAAAATAGGCTGTCTACCATCGCTCGCTAATCCTCCTGCTTGTTCTGCTATAAAAGCTAGCACATTACATTCAAACATCAAGCGGAGTTTCCCATTCGGTCTTTTGTAAGTAGGTGGGTACAAATAGATGCCTCCTTCTAGCAAATGCCTATGAAAATCGGCTACCAAGGCACCTGTATACCTGCTTGACAATTCTTGGCGCCTACAGTAGGTTATATAATTTTGTACATAATGTGGGAAGCTGTGTAAATAACTATGATTGATCGCATAGGTAAGTCCGTTCTCAGGCATACGGATAGCTGGATGCGTTAAAAAGAATTCATCTATAGTAGGGTTATACGTAAATCCGTGTACACCATATATGGTTGCATAAACAAGCATCGTAACAGTACTATACAAAATATATCCGGCTGCAAGCTGCTGCTTACCCAATATGAGCCCATCTTTGTCCTGTAAAGGTATTTCAGCTGAAGAAGTCCGTTGATAAATAGAGAAAAGAGTACCTACAGGCCCATTTACGTCCACATTAGAAGACCCATCTAAAGGATCAAGGGCTACAATATATTTAGCCATTTTGTGAGCTAAAGGAACTAATCCATCAGACTCTTCTGAAATAACAGCACACACTTCTTGTGTGTTTTCTAATGTCTCTAAAAAGAAATTTTGAGCCAGCATATCGATTCTTTGCTGGACATCTCCGGAAGCATTAAAACTTTCTATATTTCCAGCTTCGTTATCTAGCGCAGCCTGTATCAATGCATTACTCATAAATCCAGCAGCAGTTGACATAGCTTGGATTATCGTAGAAATAGCAGGGGGTATATTCGGGAAACGAGTCTGCTCTTCCTCAAGGAACTGACTTAGGAAAGGAACTGAACTAGAAATAACTTCCTGGGTTTCTACTGCCATAGTAACGAAGAATAAAACATTTTATAAGTTGTTAATTTACTAAAGCTCTTCTTTAACTTCGCATTCATACAACAAGAATTTACTTATAAAAATATGCAAATTTTTAAATTTGGAGGCGCTTCTCTTCAAAACCCTTTAGCAATCAGAGACTTTACAGGTCTTATAGATTCATACACAAATAGGCCACTTATCGTTGTGGTTTCGGCTATGGGTAAAATAACTCAGGCTCTCGAGGAAGTTTTCCAAAAGCAATTAACCAATCAACCATATGAAGCTGCTATCGAAGAAATATATTTATTTCATCTAGAAATGGCACAAGCCTTACTAGATAATACATATCCAGCTCTTAAAAATGAGTTAGATAATTGGAAGACAAAACTAATACAAAATTTAGAAATTAGTTATCCAGCAGAAGAAATAGAAAAAATATATAGTCAAGTAGTTGCATGGGGAGAAATCTTATCTTCTAGAATTATCTACTATTACTTGCTTCAGGTCGGCATACCATGCACTTGGGTCGATGCAAGAAAGTACATCAAAACTAAGTTCGGATTTATTAACGCACAGTTGGATGAAACGCATACTAAAACTTTAATTAAAAATGGTTTCAGCGAATTGTTGGAAGAAAATAAACTGATACTAACCCAAGGATTTATTGGGAGTGATCAAAATGGTTTCACGACCACGCTCGGTAAAGAAGGTTCAGATTTTACAGGAGCTATTTTAGCAGCCGCTTTAGAAGCAACTTCTTTAACCATATGGAAAGATGTACCAGGAATTATGAATGCAGACCCCAAGGCATTTAAGGAAGCTATAAAATTTGATGAATTGGACTATGAAACCATGGCAAAGATGTCTTTTTATGGAGCACAAGTAGTACATCCTAAAACCATCTATCCACTTGCTACGCAGGGTATTCCGCTACACATCAGATCCTTTCAAAATAAATTTGAAAAGGGTACTATAGTAAGCAACAACGCACAGATACGAATAAACGTGCCTATTTACATACTTAGACAAGACCAGGTGTTTATTCAAGTTAGTTTAGGCGATTTTATTTTCTTCGAAGAGAACCACATCCGTATCCTGATGGAAGCGCTTAATAGTTTGTCTTTACGAGCAAATTTTCTAGAAAGAACGCCTTATCACCTATCTATTTGCATAACCAATGATTATATCAAAATAAATGCATTTCTAAGTATACTGAAACCTGCATTTAAGATAAATTGTTACTTTTCTACCAACCTTTTAACCATCATGGGCAACCAAAAAAAATCTAATCTAGATTTTTTGCAGGAAAAAACCATCTTGGCAGAACAGCATTATCAATCAGTTTATCAGGTAATTTATTATTAAGGGAACTAGTAATCTATTAGACCTTTTGCAAGAACTCTATTGTAAGTAGAAAATACAGCTAAAAACATTATTATATATGGCTTCGCAGCAGGTCTATTGATTAACTTCGATCTACCCCAAGTATTTATTAGATGTTTGATCCCGAATAATTATGGTTATATTAGTAGCAAGCTTATTAAGGATAAAA
>MKUM01000056.1 GCA_001897825.1 Candidatus Amoebophilus sp. 36-38 | reverse complement strand
AGTTATCTGTAACCATAGCTAAAGATATAGATCTAGAACAAGCATCCCTATTAAGTTCAAAAGGACAAAAAAGACTAGTTCATTTTAATTCGCCTCAAAATGGTCAGCCTGGCCATATATCTATACTTAAAGAAATAGGACTTTTAGGAGGGATGAATGATAGTGTGCCAGACGTAGAATATGATGGGATCACAAATGAAGATGGAGAAAAAAAACAGAAAACTGGAGCACCTAGCACAGAGGATAAGAGCAGTAGTGAAGATAAAGGATTAAATGAAGGAAAAGAGAAGGGAAAAAGAATAGAAAGTGGAAAAAACATAGATGTGCTAGCAGAAACGTTAAGCAGTAGTACTCCTCTACCTAGTCCCAATGACACAGAAGAACCCGCAATAAAAAAAATCAAAAAAAATACGACTACTATTCGAAACAAAAATGGAGAGGAAGAAGAGAATGAAGAAGAAGAAGGAAAAGAGAGATCGAGACAAAACCATAGTCGAATTTCAAAGATTAATGGCCATTTACGTAAAATAAAAAATGAAAACATACGAAATGGATTATGGACTACCTTTGCAAAGAAAGAAAAATATCAAGATCAATCTTCACATCTAAATGCTATTTGTGCAGCATTAAAACGAGCTGCTTTAGACTTAAAGAATCACCAAGATAAAAAATCATTTCAAGGTCTTATTGAATCATTATTTGATTCACAGATCAGTCTTGAAGATACTGATACTATGGACGCAGTAATTAATCCAGAAAATTTTTGTTTAGACTATAGTTTAATACTTGCAATTACCAATCCAGATAGTTTATTAGATAAGCTAATAGCTGTAGTTAGCCAAAATAAAGACGAAAAAAAAGAAGAGAAGGGAAAAGAAAAGCAAGATATATCAAAACGTACTAGAATAGGTGAGCAAACTAAGGGAAATTTTGAAAATTTTAAAGAGATGAACTTTGAGGACTTTATAAATCACAAATTTAAAGTCATTCCGGAGGAAAAGGAAATATTAAGAAATCAACGGCTTGATAACAATTTAAGAATAAACAATTTAATAAGGAAATCCGCTACTACTGATAGAGATAACTGTTTGCTGGATAGCATTTTCCAATTGATAACTCATAGCATTAAGCAACAGCGCCCTGATTTGTTAGAACAAATAGGCACAGCAAGTGAATTTTTTGAATGGGTTAGAAATGAGATCGAGAGCCCAAGTGGTTTTTTAAGTATTAATGGTCAACTACAGGGTGTCCGTATATTAACAGGTGTGCAAGCTTATTTTAAGGGGAAGCTTAATGTTAAGCTTGCTTTTAATTTAATATTGTTATTGGCTGATGACGAGGGTGATATTGGCTTAATTCATAACCTTGACGAGCTAAAAAACTGTGTAAGTGAAGGCGATTTGAGTGTTGATTTAAGAATCATAAACGTTAACTATAATCATTATGAACCATTGTTTAAATTAGTGACAGATAAAAGTGGTGATGATGATAATGAAAGTGATGAAGAGTATGCAGGCAATGATGATCTATATACTCACTTATACGCTTCTTGTGATGCATCTGAGGAAGAAGATGAAGATAGTAAAGAAGCTGAAAAAGAAATAGAATCCATTGCAAAAAGTTTACAAGACGAGATAGAAGCTCGCTATATTAATAATAAGAAACGATCTTCAAGCCCCATGAAGTCTTCTCAGCAGCCCTCCTCGAAGCGACAAAGAATAGATTCACCTTTGTCACTTTCAATAGAGATTATTAATTCAGAGAAAATACAACAAGAAGCTATTATTGAAAGTAGAGAAGCTCAGGAAGAGTATGAATTAGGTAAAAATTTAGAAAGAGGTAGTTTTATAGAAGCTATAAATCATTACAGGCGGGCTGCTGAAGAAGGACATCAAGAAGCTCAAAAAAGACTGATTAGCTTGAGAAAAGCAGGTCTTTACATGAATCCTGATCAAGAGGCAATGAAATGGTACCGAGAAGCTGTGTTGGCTGTTGTGCCGAAAAAATTTGAACCCCCTGAAAGTTTTACACAAAAAGCTAATGCAACGAGAGGGGGTATGAAATTATCGGACCTAATCGTCACGCAGCTTAATGTTAAAAGAGCACCTTTACAGATAGAATGGGGAGGAGTTCCTCGGGAACATTGGCAAGTCAACCATATCTTTGGCCCACTTTTTGCAACTTCAATTACGAAGCAGTATGAAGATAGTATAATGGCTATCGATCCTTCTGGAAATGGGCCGAATGAAACGGCATATTGTGTAGCTAAACGTCTTGGAGACTATTCTTCATTACTAATTTAGATGGCTTAGAAGGAAAATATAACATAAAGCGTGAAGACGAAAGTACAAAAAAAGATAAAAAAAAGAGAACTGATAAAGAGTTACAAAATAGGCTATTAAAAGTTATTAAAGAACAAAAAGTTAAATGTATATATATAGAAAACAATAATGGGTATCACGATAGAATTGAAAGCCTTTTGATAAAAGCATTTAAAAAGCATAAAAAGGAGCACGGAGAGGAAATAGAAGTACTAATTAAAGATTTTACATCAAAGAAGAATAAACAAGGACGAATTATATCTACGCTTCAGCCATTATTAAGAAAACATCGCTTAGTGATTGATAGCAAGGCGTTGCAAGAAGAGTTTAAATCCGAGCCAACGGATGATTTAAATTATAAATTTTTTTATCAGTTTTTGACAATACATATACAGGATTCTAGTTCTAACGGTTTAACAAAACCTGCTCATGATGATCGAATAGATGCTGTATCTATGGCGGTGAGACGTTTGTTAAAAAGAAATAAAAAACGATATCTAAAAGCTGCTGAAAAAGGATCTACGGAAGCGAAATATAAGCTAGGCATTATGTATAAAAATGGCGAAGGGGTAACCCGCGATTATGGAAAAGCGCTTAAATGGTTTCAAGAGGCAGCTAACCAAGGAAATGCAAAGGCACAATATAACCTGGGAGAGATGTATGTAAATGGGATGGAAGTAGATAAAAATGAAGGTAAGGCAGTGGAATTGTACCAAAAAGCAGCAGAGCAAGGCAATGCAAAGGCACAATATAAGCTGGGATGGATGTACTTAAAAAATAAATGTGCAGGAGACAAAAAATATCGAAATATAGAAGCATATAAATGGTTTCAAGAAGCAGCTGACCAAGGTCAATTAAGAGCACGATATTCTTTGGAGCAGCTATATATAAAGGTACCTCAAGCATATGCGATGGTACAAAATATCCTGGGATTAAATTATTATCGTGGCCAAGAAATAGCACAGAATTATCAAAAAGCATTAAAATGTTATGAAAGATCTGCGACTTTAGGGAATGTAGTGGCACAATTTCAGGTGGGGGAAATATATTACTATGGCAAGGGCACAATAGCACAGGATTATCAAAAAGCATTAGAAGCCTATCAAAAAGCTGCTGATCAAGGCTATGCAGGGGCACAATTTCAGATAGGTAATATATATTACTATGGCAAGGGCACAATAGCACAGGATTATCAAAAAGCTTTAGAAGCGTACCAAAAAGCTGCTAACCAAGGCTATGCAAAGGCGCAATTTAATCTGGGCTGGATGTATGTAAATGGGATGGAAGTAGATAAAAATGAACGTAAGGCAGTGAAATTGTACCAAAAAGCAGCTAATAATGGATATGTAGTTGCACAATATCATTTGGGAAGGATGTATGCAAATGGGAGGGGAGTAGATAAAAATGAACATAAGGCATTTGAATGGTTTCAAAAAGCAGCAGAACAAGGACATGCTGATGCACAATTTATTGTGGGAATGAGGTATTACAATGGCCGAGGTGTAATCCAAAATTATCGAGAAGCATTAAAATGGTTTCAAAAGGCTGCGGATCAAGGCAGTATAAGTGCCCAAGCCCAAGTTAAAGAACTAACTAAGCTTTTAGGCAAGTAATTAATCTCTTCTAAACTGTTATTTGAAGATAATCCGTTCTTTAATTAAACTGTAATCCTCCTTATAGCGCAAGAGTTTTGCACTTGTGCCAACGTTTCGAAAGAACTCTAATATATTTAAATATAAATGAGAGCTTATGCAAGAAACCTATGATACTACTAGCAACTTCAGTAGGGTTCTTTCGAAACCGTCGCCTTGAGTCCTTCAGTAAGTGTGTGTCAGGGCCCCACCCCTGACACCAAAATCCTCCTCCTGCCGGAGTTTATCCTCAACTTGATTGGGGACAGGAGTGACATTATTTACTGGATTGCCACGGGCATTTCATGCCCTCGCAATGACCCGGTTTTTTTTACAAATTCCTTCCTGCCCGGAGAAATCAATGCTTGGTTTTGGAAGAAGTCTAGTTAATTAAAATGGCAGATCATCTGCTGATTCTTCCTCTTGAACACTAAAAGTATCTCTTTCTCTCATATCGGTCATAGAATTTTCTTTGCTTCCCAATAGGACTAAATTTTGACCTACTATTTCTGTAATATATTTAGGTTGTCCTTCTTTATCTGTATAACTCCTATTTGTTAACTTCCCTTCTATGTAAACTTGTTTTCCTTTAGTCAAATACTTTTCAGCAATTTCAGCCAATGGTGTCCAAAGCACGATATTGTGCCAATCTGTGTTGGTCACTTTCTCACCTTCTTTATTTTTATATACTTCGTTGGTAGCCAATGTAAAAGAAGCCCTGGACCTACCATTCTCTAAATGCCTGACTTCAGGATCTTTACCTAGGTTCCCTATTAAAATAACGCGATTAACTCCTGACATAATTTAATATTTAAAAGGTTTAAAATTTATAACTAGGTCTTAAATATAAACAAATTCTTCTAAAAAGTTGCAAATTAGTTTAGGTTTTGGAAGTAGCTTGATACTTTCTGGTGAAAAAGAGTTTATCTCACTATTCTTAAATAAGACCTGGGCTTCTTTCATAAATGCTGCGGTAGCTACTACTCTAAAAAATAATGCATACAGGGTTCTATGTGTTAGCATGTGTTTATACAATTTAGGCTTTTTTTCTATAGGTAACTGATGACGTTTTATCAGATCGACTAATTCATCTGTGAGTTGTTCAAATTCATTAAGCTTGTCGCCCTCTATCAAGTAGAAGTCATATAAACCTGCCCATATGTCTCCTTCCTTTCTAAGGCTCATAAGCAGTTCATCGCCTATTTCTATGATTATGTAATGGAAAAATCGTTTTTTAGACTTTATATTAGGTAGCTTAATAGGTAACTGATTTTGTTTACCCATAACAAATGCCAGACAACTTGTGTTAAATATACAGCTGATGCAAATAGGTTTCACCGGCGTACATTGTATAGCTCCAAAATCCATGATAGCCTGGTTATATACGTCAGGCGCAGTTAGATCAATCAATCTTTGAGCTAGCTCGTTGAAAATATGCTTGCCTTTGTTGGTATTGATAGGTACTTCTATATTAAAAATTCTAGATAGGACTCGGTATACATTACCATCTACTACGGGTACAGCTTCTTTAAAAGCAATAGAAGCAATGGCAGCGGCCGTGTAAGGTCCTATGCCTGGTAAGGTTAATAGCTCTTTGTAGTTGTTAGGAAATTGGCCCTGAAATTGATTAACTACTGTACGGGCGCAAGCATGTAAGTTTCTAGCTCTCGTATAATACCCCAATCCTTGCCATAGTCGCAAAACCTCTGTTTCACTGGCTGCTGCTAGATCATAAATGGTAGGATATTGTTCAATAAATCGATTATAATAAGGTAATCCCTGTGCCACCCTGGTTTGTTGCAGAATAATTTCTGAAAGCCAAATTTTATAAGGATCTTTTGTTGCTCTCCAAGGTAGAATACGCTGGTGTTGTTGATACCATTTTGTTAACTGTGTAGCAAAATAGGTATTATTGGATGGTATTATATTGTCTGTTATAATATCTATATACCTTCTTTTCAAGAGACAAATATTATAAATTTTTACTTAAAATACGTATTGTGTTGTTCAACTCGAATACTTTTGTTTATATTCGTCCGATATTCTTATCAGAACTATGCAAAATAAGTGTATAAATATCAAATAATTCTAAATATTAAATATTAAGATGAATAAAGCAGAAGTAATATCCCAAATCGCTATTAAAACTGGCCTAAACAAATCCGATGTACAAACTACAGTTGAAACATTTTTTCGAGTCATTCAGCAGGCTATGGTAGAAGGTAAAAATGTACATTTTAAGGGATTTGGTAGATTTTTTAACAAGAAACGCTCTAAAAAAATAGCTCGGAATTTAACTAACAATACGGCTATGATTATCAATGAACATTATGTGCCTACTTTAAAAATTTCTAAAGATTTTGTAAATAAAGTAAGAGAAGCATTGAAGGACTATAAAGAAATAGGTTAAAAATTAAAATTGCCCGTGTTTATTTAATTTAATGAGTATAAACTTGGTACATCAAAGACCTTACTGATTCAGCCTCAAAAGATAATCATATAAAATCGTGAATAATAAATCAAAAAGTATTAACTTAGCGCTTTTATAATGGGTATCTGAACTCAAAATATTTTTGTTCTGACCCAAAGTCGATTGTATTTTGAGCTGAGATCAAGTAAGATATAATATATAAATAATATAAATTTTTAGCAAAATGCCCTGTGGTAGAAAAAGAAAACGTCACAAAATAGCTACACATAAACGAAAGAAAAGACTACGTTTAAATAGGCATAAAAAGAAGTAGTGTCTATTTGAATTCGAACAAGCTTTAGCTTTCTGCGGGCTTGTAAAAATCCTTAATAATTATTTTGTAAAATGTAAACAGTAAAAAGATTGGCTCTTGAATTAGTTATTAGTGCTGTACAAGATGGATTTCGGATAGCTTTCCTGAAAGACGGTGCCCTTATTGAATATCAAACAGAAGAAAAAGATACCAAATTTACTGTTGGGGATATTTACTTAGGTACTGTTAAAAAGCTAGCACATAATTTAAATGCTAGTTTTGTTGACATAGGCTATAAAAAAGACGCATTTCTTCATTATTCTGATTTAGGACCTCAATTTCATTCTGTTTCTAAATTAACTCAGTTAGCTATAAATGGACAAGTTAAGGATTATAAGCTTAATGATTTTGCACTAGAGCCTGGCATTGATAAACTAGGAAAAATTTCAGATGTACTACATAAAAATCAACCCATCCTAGTACAAGTTATTAAAGAACCAATCTCTAATAAAGGACCCCGGTTATCTGCAGAGTTGGCATTAGCGGGTAGATACATGATTCTGGTTCCTTTTAATCAGACTGTTAACGTTTCCAAAAGAATTACAAGTAATGAAGAAAGGCAAAGACTTACGAGACTTGTTTCTTCTATAAAACCTGCCAATTTTGGTCTTATCATTCGGACTGCTGCAGAAGGGAAGGAGGTGGCCAAGTTAGTACAAGATCTAAATGAGCTTTTAGAGAAATGGGAGAATGGCATTAAAGCGCTTAAGCATGCTGTACCTAGAGATAAAATAATAGGAGAGGTTAATAGAGCTTCTTCTATCTTAAGGGATATGTTGAGTGAGAAGTTTGATAATATCTATGTAGACGATCCCACAGCTTATAATGAGCTAAAACAGTATATCAAAGCGATTGCTCCAGAAAAAGAGAAAATAGTTAAACAGCATCAGGGTAAGACTAAATTATTCGAATATTTTGGTATAGAAAAACAGCTCAAGTTACTTTTTGGACAAACAGTAAGTATTGAAGGGGGGGGGTATCTGATTATAGAACATACCGAAGCCATGCACGTCATTGACGTGAATAGTGGGAGCAGTGCTATAGATAAGGACCATGAGGAAATGGCGCTTAATATTAACTTGGCGGCTGCTAAAGAGATAGCCAGACAGCTACGGCTAAGGGATATGGGCGGGATCATTGTCATTGACTTCATCGATATCCGAAATCCAGAAAATAAACGGAAGATCTATCAGGCTATGAAGGAGTACTTGAACGAAGATCGTTCTAAAGTTACCGTACTTCCTCTTTCTAAATTTGGCTTGATGCAGATTACTCGACAAAGAGTAAGACCTGTTACTAACTTAATTACGCAAGAACAATGTCCTACTTGTGATGGAACAGGAAAAATATCTCCATCCATTTTAATAGCTGATCAGATTGAAAAAAGTATCCAACTGTTGCTTACAACCCAAAATGAGGAGAGTGTGACACTATTTGTTCACCCTTATTTGTATGCATACTTTACTGTTGGTATTTTATCCAAAAGAATTAAATGGCTACTTAAATATAAGAAGTGGATTAACTTAGCCGAAGATTCTTCTTTGGGGGTTACTGAATATAAATTTATTAACAAGCAAAATGAGGAAATAGAGCTTGGTTGATGGTTGTTGATTAGATAATAGAGTTCTTCCGAAACCGTCGCCTTGAGCTCCCTGGGTTCGTCAGTAATTGGTTCTTCCTATTTATTTACCGTAGTAAACTCCGGTTTCTCACAAATTCCTTTCTGCGCAGAGAACCCAATTCTTGATTTCGGAAGAACTCTAATAGTTTGCCTTTCTCTATATTACTAGGGTTTGTAGGCACAAGCAAGAGCGCTTTTAGGTGATACAGCAAGGATATGTGTACCAACTGATGGGACCAAACCAACCAGAATGAGCGTAGCATGGTATAAATACACAGATCACATGTGTTAAAGATTCGCACTCACTCCCTTCATATCCCACCCAAACTAAAAAATAAACTTGATATGCGGAAACTGTTTACTGAGTAAAGATTGTGTTTCATCGCCTATCCAATTAGAGCTTAGATCAAGCGTTTGAATCTTGGACTGTGGTAAAGCCTTAGCCAATTCTTGGGCGCCTGAACCGCTTATCCAACTAGAGCTTAAATCAAGCGTTTGAATCTTGGATTGCGGTAATACCTTAGCCAGCTCCATGGCGCCTAAACTGCCTATCTTATTAGATCTTAACTCAAGCGTGTGAATCTTGGACAGAGGTAGTACCTTAGCGAGCTCTTGGGCGCCAGAATCGCCTATATTATTATTCCATAGATTGAGCGTGCGAATCTGGGTTTGCGGCAAAGCGTTGGCCAACTCTTTGGCGCCAGAATCACCTATATTATTATTCCATAGATTGAGCATGTGAATCTGAGTTCGCGGTAAAGCCTTGATCAGGATTTGGATACTTGAAGAGTATATATTGTTATGGCTTAGGTTAAGCGTGTGTATCCTGGACTGTGGTAAAGTCTTAGCGAGCTCTTGGATGTCTATATCACCTATCTTATTAGATCTTAAATTAAGCGTGTGAATCTGGGATAGGGGTAAAGCCTTGGCCAGCTCTTGGATGCCTGGAGTGCCTATATTATTAGAAGCTAAGTTAAGCGTGTGAATCTGGGAATGTGGTAACACCATAGCCAGCTCTTTGGCTCCTGGAGCGCCTATATAAGTACTGCTTAAGTCAAGGGTGTGAATCTTGGACTGCAGTAGCGTCTTAGCCAAGTCTTGGATTCCTGAATCACCTATATTATTACCGGTTAAATTGAGCGTGTGAATCTTGGACTGCGGTAACAGCATAGCCAGCTCCTTGGCTCCTGGAGCGCCTATATAAGTACTGCTTAAGTCAAGGGTGTGAATCTGGGACTGTGGTAGCGTCTTAGCCAAGTTTTGGATTCCTGAATCACCTATATTATTACCGGTTAAATTGAGCGTGTGAATCTGGGACTGCGGTAACACCATAGCCAGCTCTTTGGCTCCTGCTGCGTCTATTTCATTATTGACTAAATCAAGCGTATGAATCTGAGACTTGTGTAATACCTTGGCTAGCTCTTGTACGCCTGATGCACCTATTTGATTACCATATAAATAAAGCGTATGTTTCTTATTTAGTTGGATTGTAAAGAAAGGCTCGTTCATTAAATTAGTAATATGATCAGCATTTAAATAACAATACGTAAGGTCCAATGTATCGTTTGGACTTTTTAGCTGAGTTAGAATTTTTTCTCCATTAGGCAATTGTTCAACGTTATTTTCTGATTGAGTTATTAGCTTTTCAAGTTGATGTTTTACATCTATATGTCCTTGATCAGCCGCTTTTTCATAAGCTTCTAATGCTTTTTGATAATCTTTAGTTACTCCCCAGCCGTTAAAATATATTTCACCTATCTGAAACTGTGCATGGCTATGCTCTTTTTTAGCAGCCTTTTGATAGGTTTCTAATGCTTTTTGATAATCCTTATCTATCCCCCAACCATAGTAATATATATCGCCTAAGTAACTTTGAATAGCTATATCTCCTTTCTCAGCTTGGCTTATAAGGTTAGATAAAAAATTCTTGCTAACATGTGTTAGTAATATAATTTGTTCTCCCGCACCGTCATGACCCTGGTCAGCAGCTTTTCGGTACCATTTCAGTGCTTCTTGATAGTTCTTAGTTACTTCCTCCGAGCCATTTTTATACAGATCACCCAAGTTCTTCTGTGCATATGCATTTCCCTGATCGGCTGCGTCTTTATAGAGATTAAATGCTTTTTGATGATCTTGAGTTACTCCACAACCATGTTGATACATAAAACCTAGATTATTTTTTGCTGCTGTAACTCCTTCGTTTGCTGCTACCTCATAATAACTTTTTGCATTTTCATAACTCTGGTCTTCGCCTCTGCCATAATAATGTAGATTACCCAAGTTGTATTTGGCAATCGCATAACCTTGTTCACTGGCTTCTTTATAGCATTTAGCGGCTTCTTTATAATCTTGAACTTTCTGCTCATCATTACCATCTCTATTATAATAAATATTTCCTAAGTTATTCTGTGCATCTGCATTTCCCTGATCTGCTGCGTCTTTGTAGAAATTAAATGCTTTTTGATGATCTTGAGTTACTCCCCAACCATTTTCATACATCAAACCTAAATTATATTTTGCCGTTGCATTTCCATTGATTGAACCTTCTTGATATATCGCTAGGTTTTGCTCATGATTTTGACTAGTAACTTCGGTATTGTCTTCACTGATACTACGCTCATCCACACACTCATCATCCGATGTTGTACCTTCTTTATGATCCCTAGTTACATAACAGGTATGATTCTTATTGTTATAGTGATATCGACTAACCCGTGGTGTAGTTAGTTGATAACATAAGTTTGGAACAGGCCCTGGTGTTGGAGTTGGCTGATAACGTAAGTTTGGAACAGGCCCTGATGTTGGAGTTGGAGGTATTAACCAATAGAATAAAATTGTCATAATAATACCAGCAACAACAAAAATACAAGCTGTAAGCCAGCTTACTTTCCCTAAAGAAGCTTTTTTCCCTTCTAATTCATTTTTCTTTTTTGCTAAACTTTCATTTAACTCTTTTAATTCTTGTAATCCTTGCTTCTCTTTTTCTAATTTTCGATTTAGCTCTTCTCTTTCGTCTTTTAAAGAAGCTTTTTTCTCTTTTAATTCTTTTTTCTTTTTTCCTAAGCTTTCATTCTTCTCTTCTAATTCATTTTTCTTTTTTGCTAAACTTTCATTTAGCTCTTTTAATTCTTGTTTCTCTTCTTCTAATTCATGTACTTGAATTGTTAGTTCATCTTTTACTTTTCTCTCTTCTTCTTTTTCTTTTTGTAAAAAAGAATAATCTCGGTATCGGTACTCTTCAGAAACAGGAAGTGCCTCTTCTAGTAAGTGATGTACAACTTTCATTGTAGGACGTTCGCTTTCAACTAACCAACATGTATTTATGAGTTCTCTGATTTTTAAGGGCGTATCTACAGTAATTTCTTCACGATTTCCTGCTGCGGTATGGTTGATCAATCCACGTATATCTTTTTCAAAGGTTGGAAATGGCTCTCTACGGGCTCCCAATTGCCATAATAACATTCCATAACTATATACGTCACCAGCTTTAGGACTCCTAGGTATACCTATTAGTTCAGGGGCCCTCCAACGCGGGGTATCACCTGCCCACTCGCCATAACTAGTTGCTTCACTCTTTAACACAGCTGTGCCAAAATCTGTAATTTTAGCCCTTCCTGTAGCATCCAGTAAAATATTTTCACTTTTTAAATCACAATGTACAATATCCCACTGGTGCAAATAACTGAGCCCATCGGCCATATCCAAAGCGATTTGATAGCGGAGTTGCCAAGGAGTGTCCCAATTATTATCTCCTTGATGCTTTTTTAACAAACTCCAGAGAGAGCCCTGACTTGCATACTCCATTATTAAAGCATCTTGCCTTGAAGAAGAGATTGATTCTGGCATCTGAAAGAAGGCTAGGAAACTAATGATATTTGGATGTCTAAGATTTGCTATAATAATAGCTTCTTTTTTGAAAGCAGCGATTTGTTCGTTAGTAAGTTTGTAAAGCTTTTTAACAGCTATTGTCTCTTCTTGATAGACAGCTTCATGAACCGTTCCCATGCCTCCAGAGCCTAATTCTCTAATGTATTTAATATGTTGTGCATCCTTAGTAGAAATAGTGGGGATCGATGTCTTAAAGTTTCTCTTTCTCCAAATAGCATCTTGTATAGGAGAGTCAACTTTTATTAGTAAGTGCATCAGATGCATCTGATCTAGCAAATGAATGAAAGAAACAGCTTCTTGATGTCCTTGGTTCGCTGCTTTTTGTAGCCATTCCCTTGCTTCATGAGCACACACTTCTGTAGGACATTCTTGATAAATTGTATAAGCTCTTTTTCCTAACTGAAATTGAGCTTCAGAGTCTCCTTGATTGGCACGCCCAATTAAATCTTGATACACTTTTAAGCTATCTTCAGGTTCTTTTTCATCCTCTTTCTCTTTTTCTCCATCACCTCCTGTCATCCCACCCCGCAGGCCTTCCCTCAAAACTACTACACGGCCAGGCTGATTGTTTTCGGGTAGATGGATATGGATAGACTTTTTTTGTATAGCTGGTGGAAGTTTAGCGAGCTGATGTAGATTGATGTCAGGTGCTATACTTACTTCTAAATCGATATATGGTTCCCTAGAAAACCCTTCTGGTGCAACTACCTTTGCATCTGCACGTAAATATTTGCCTGCTTGATGAAAGGTAACTAAATAATTTCCTTCTGCATGAAACTCATAGTCTTCTAATTGGGTGATAGTTGTGGGATGTGTTGATTTTTGAATGTTATCAGTAGATGTTTTTGTTGTTGGGATAGCAGGATTAGAAAAGTTCGTACAGCTTTGCAGAAATAAATTAGCTAGCAAAATGTAGGCTATCAGCCTATAGGTTAAGTGATGTTTTTTGTCCATATCTGAGTTATACACTTATCTTGTAAGGAAAGATTGATAGTATAATAGCTGATAGCTAGAATGTTTGCAAATTTTTAGAGGACAAGATCATTAGCACCATGTTAATAGTCTAATGTAAAAGTATGTCTATTTTAAGGAAGGATAGAATAGCCTTTTAAGTAATCTAAAATTTATAGAAAGGTAGTATGGATAATACTTATTTTGTTAATAATTCATTTTATTGCAATTTTATCTCCTAAGCTGCTTAATTTTGGCCAAAATACGCTTTATTTGTTATCGCGCAAATGATTATTATCTAATCATTTGGAAATCATGTTAAAGGTGGTAACTATTTAAATTATTAAGAATTACTGTTATAATTCGATATAAAGAAGCTAGCTTGTGTCTAGCAATAAACTAAATACAATTTATGAAATTTTCGGTATCGTCTTCTACATTATATAAGCATCTTGTTGCTTTATATGGAGCTGTTGTCAGTAATCCGCTTATACCTATTTTAGAAAACTTTTTATTTGAAATAACAACTGGTAAGCTAAAAATTACTGCTTCAGATCTTCAAACTTCAATTATCACAGAGCTAGCCCTAGACGTAGAAGGGAATGCATCTATTGCAGTACCTGCCCGCATTTTATTAGATACACTTAAAAATCTACCTGACCAGCCTATTAAATTTTATATAGATGATGGAGCTTATAGTATATCGATCAAGTCGGATATGGGTCAGTATAACCTAGCGGGAGAGAATGCCACAGATTTTCCAGAAATACCAGAAGTTGTTGCAAAAACTGCTATTCATCTACCTGCTGATGTGTTAAAAAGGGCCATTCAGCAGACCATTATTGCTACCAGTCATGATGATTTAAAACCCGCCATAAATGGTGTATATATGAATTTTCATGAAGGAGGATTTACATTTGTAGCTACTGATATTCACAGGTTAATTCGATATAATCGTACTGGCATAACGGGCATAGAAAATCCTCCTTTTATTATTCCTAGAAAGACATTATTGTTGCTCAATGGCTTGCTACCCTCAGATAAGCAAGAAGTCCAAATAAGCTTTGGTACCAATAATGTGCATTTCAACGTAGCTAATATCAGGATGGTATCTAGACTGATTGATGAAAAATATCCTGACTATGAAAATGTGATACCTACAAAGAACCAAAATAAATTATTGATCAATCGGGTTGTTTTATTGGCTTCATTGCGACGTATTATCGTATATACTAATAAAATTACGCATCAAGTTAAGTTTACATTGGGTGAACATAGCCTGGAAATTCTAGCAGAAGACTTTAATTTTGACAATAAGGCCAAGGAGTTATTAGATTGTGAATACATTGGAGAGCCAGGATTAGAAATTGGATTCAGTGCGAAATCATTAATTGAAATGCTCCACAACCTGGATGCAGAACAAGTAAGTTTTCATTTTTCTCAACCTAACAAAGCAGCAGTTATTATCCCAAATCAACAGGAAGAAGGAGAAGACATCCTACTTTTGATTATGCCTATCACGCTTCACTAGTTGATTAAAATTAAAATATATGAAAATGCTAGCAGGATACTTAGTGAGATTCCTAAAGTTAGCAGTCATATGTAGTAAAGAGATATATAGAGAGAGAAGGTAGCATTAAAACGGTAAAAGTATTTGTTCATGAGTAAAAAGGGAAATAATTACCTTACTAACCCCCATGATTTACTTATTAAAGCAAGTCTTTCGAATCCTCAAGCTATACAAGAATTTGCAAAAGCTTATTTCCCGTTAGATATTCTAGAAAGAATTGATATGCCTTCCTTGAAGCTTACTAACAAAAGCTACGTAACTGACGAACTAAAAGAGTTTCATAATGATTTGGTTTTTTCTTTTAAAATAGAAAATCAACAAGGATATGCTTATTGTATTTTGGAGCACCAATCAACCCCTGATTTTCTCATGCACTTGCGTTTTATCAAATACAATGTGGCTTTAATAGAAGATTATTTGAAAGGAAAGAATGAAACAACTCCTTGGCCTATTATTGTTAATATATGCTTGTATCACAACCCTGATGAAAAACCTTATCCCTATTCTACCTGTGTCTATGACCAATTCAAAGATCCTAATATAGCTAGAAGTTTAGGGATATTTACCAGATTCCATTTAGGAGATCTAAACAGTATACCGGATAAAACTTTAGAAAGCCATGGTAGTATTAACTTAATGGAAAAGCTTTTAAAGTATAGTAGACATCGAGATGCATTTAATATATTAACTGAAGAACTGGAGAGAAATAGAAGTTGGTTGTTAACGCGAGAGAATTACTGGAAAGTAATTCTCATTTATTCTACACATGTTATTGGTAAGAAAGGAAATTCTGAAAAAAAATTAGTAAATTTGTTTAAAGATGTATTATCCAAAAATGAGGAGGAAATCATGACTACTATTGCTCAAGTTATAGAAAAAAGAGGCGAAAAAAGAGGAGAGGAAAGAGGTGAAAAAAGAGGCGTTCAAAAAAACAAACTAACTGTTGCCAAGAATATGCTAAAAAAGGGATATGATATAAACTCTATTCAAGAAATAACAGAGTTGCCTAAGGAAACTATAGAAAATCTTAAAAAAGAGATTAAAAAATCATGACTACTATTGCTCAAGTTATAGAAAAAAGAGGTGAAAAAAGAGGAGAGGAAAGAGGTGAAAAAAAAGGCGTTCAAAAAAACAAACTAACTGTTGCCAAGAATATGCTAAAAAAGGGATATGATATAAGCTCTATTCAAGAAATAACAGAGTTACCTAAGGGAACTATAGAAGGCCTTAAGAAAGGGATTTAAAAATCATAACCACTATTACTCAAACTTTAGAACGAAGAGAGGAAAAGAAAAATTGGCTATAGATGAGAATATGTTTAAAAAAGTGCGAAATGAGCTTAATTAAAAAAGATTACAGGGCTTAAGCCAAATATGATAGAAAGACCTAAAAGCAATTATCCTTCCTTAGAGTTTCTGGCTTTTTCTATTAGTACTAATCCAGGTTAAAATTGCTACTTTAACTACTAACATGCACTAGCGATACATCTATATTGAGTCTATCATCTATATACTATACATGCAGTTGTTAGAAAATACGATATTATATCCTAATTTATGCAGATAGCAGATATATGAATACTATTAAAAACGTACATGCTCGGCAAATTTTAGATTCAAGGGGAAATCCCACTATTGAAGTAGAAGTATGCACGGACCAAGGATTTATGGGTAGGGCTGCCATACCTTCGGGAGCTTCTGTAGGAGCCTATGAAGCTATAGAATTAAGAGATCAAGATAGCTCGGTGTATTTGGGTAAGAGTATACATCAAGCTATTAAGCATGTAAAAGAAATAGTGGGTCCATCAATCATTGGCAGGTCTGTTTTTGATCAGCGAGCTATAGATGAATGGATGATTAATTTAGATGGTACCCCTAATAAAGCTCGTTTAGGGGCTAATGCGATCCTGGGAGTTTCTATAGCAACAGCCAAAGCGGCTGCTAACAGCTTAGGAATACATGTATATCAGTATTTGGGCGGTCTCAATGCACATATCTTACCTACCCCGATGATTAATGTACTCAATGGAGGTGCCCACGCAGACAATAATCTAGATATACAAGAGTTCATGCTTGTTCCTTTTAATGCACCCTCGTTCGCTGAAGCCTTACGTATGGGTGTAGAGGTATTTCATCATCTTGGCTCTATTTTACGAAAAAATGGTCTTTCTACCAATGTGGGAGATGAGGGTGGATTTGCTCCTAGTTTACCTTCTAATGAGGTGGCTATGGAATTTATATTACAGGCTATTGAAAAAGCAGGATATACACCTGGAGAAGACATAGCTATCGCGTTAGATGCTGCTAGTTCGGAATTCTACCAATCTGAAGAAAAATTATATCATTTTAAGAAATCAAGTGGTAATAAGCTTACTTCGACAGAACTAGTTGGTTTTTGGGCAGAATGGATTAAAAAATATCCCATCATATCTATTGAGGATGGCATGGCAGAAAATGATTGGGAGGGATGGCGTCAGTTGACGAAGGCTGTAGGGAAAGAGATACAATTGGTAGGGGATGATCTATTCGTAACCCAGCTAAATAAATTTCAGCAAGGTATCCATGATCAAGTAGCGAACGCAATTCTTGTAAAAATGAACCAAGTAGGTACTTTAACCGAAACATTGGATGCCGTGATGCTAGCGAGAAGACATGGCTATCGTACGATTATTTCTCATCGTTCTGGCGAAACAGAAGACACAATTATAGCAGATTTAGCTGTTGCAGTTAATGCTGGTCAAATTAAGACAGGATCTGTATCTAGAACAGATAGAACAGCTAAGTATAACCAGTTGCTTCGAATAGAGGAGTACTTGGGAAAAGGAGCGCGGTTTGCTGGTAAAATTTATTGAAAAATAGAGTTCTTGCATAACCAAGAATTTTCTTCACTGGGCAGGAAGTAAATTGCGAGCAACCGGAGTTTACTTCCAGTAAATGAGGATTGGGAGCAATTTACTGACAAACCCAGGCGAGTTAAAGGCGAAGGTTATACAAGAATTCTAATGTAAATTAGCTAATTAAATTTTAAAGCCATGTTCAGAAAACGGTTACCTAAATTTATCAGCAACTCCTATTTCTTATTAACGATTGGGTTTGCATGCTGGATGCTCTTTTTTGATTCAGAAGATTTGGTGGCCCAATATCAGTTAACGAAGAAAGTTAAAAAGCTATACGAAGAGAAAGCCTATTATTTAGAACAAATAGAAATTGTTAAAAAGGAACGAGAAGAGCTGATGTCTAATCAGGAATTACTTGAAAAGTTTGCTCGGGAAAAATATTTCATGAAAAAACCTACAGAAGATGTTTATGTCATAGTAGATGAATGAACCCGCACGAATGAATTAATAAATAAAAATATTTTAAAGAAACTAGTCTTAGTTTATTATCCCTTAAGTAAATGCGCTTAAATCTTGAACATGGTATTAACGATTGTCAGTTAATATATGATACCTACTATAATGATTGGGCATGTTTAAAAAATGTACTACTATTTACGACCCAACAAGCTTTCATACATAAAAAAACACTGATACTACCCGATTTGTACCCAGGTGAACTAGCTTCTGACATTTTATATGAGGAAGTTGCACAGTTCCTTCACGATCACAAAATACATCAATTAATTGCGATAGGCCCACAGCTTAAATCCCACGCTGAAAAATTTCAGTTTCTTAAAGCTTATTTTTTTGATGATGTAGCAACTTTACTTGCTAGTCAGTTGTTAGACACTCTATATAAAAATGTAGTCATAGTAAAAGGAGGAGGGGGCTATAACTTAAGTGAGTTATTGGATAAAATAAGACAAAAATGCCACGATGCTGTATTGGAGATAGATTTGGATGCAATCGAGCACAATTTAAATTTTTTTCGTGGTAGACTCTCTAAAAATACACAAGTGATAGCGATGTTAAAAGCTTCTGCGTATGGGAGTAGTAGTTTTGAAGTAGCTCACTTTTTACAACAATGCCAGGTGGCTTATCTATCTGTGGCTTATGTAGATGAAGGGGTTATTTTGCGAGAAGCTGGTATCAAGCTTCCTATTATGGTTATGAACCCTTCGCCAGGTAGCTTTAATAAGCTGTTAGATTACCAACTAGAACCGGTTATATATAGCCTAAAGCTTTTAAAAGATTGGAAAAACTTTATTGATGGCAAGGGTATACATATTCCTATACATATTAAGTTAGATACAGGTATGCATCGATTGGGGTTTATGGAGCACGATATGGATGAGCTGGTTTATCTCTTACAATGTATGCCCAATATCTATATAAAAACTGTATTGAGCCACTTGGCCGCACCGGGTACGCGACGCCATGATGCGTATACGCATGCACAAGCTAAACTCTTCCAACAGATGGCATCCTATATCGAAAAAAAATTAGGTGTTTCTATTTTGAAGGATTTGCTAAATACTGCCGGTGCGCAATATTTTCCTGAATATAACTTTGATATGGTCCGTTTAGGCATCGGGCTATATGGTTTTAGCAAGGAAGTACAAGAACATCTCAAAATAGCCAGTACGCTCAAAACAATTATTTCACAGATCAAGGAAGTTCCAGCAGGTGCGACTATTGGTTATGAAAGAAAAGGAGTAGTTCAACGTCCTAGCAGAATCGCGGTCTTGGCTATTGGGTATGCCGATGGATTTAGACGAGGGTTGAGTAATGGGGTGGGTAAGGTATGGATTAATGGTAAACTAGCACCTGTTATAGGTAACGTATGCATGGATATGTGCATGGTAGATATTACAGATATTGAGGCGAGAGAAGGCGATGAGGTAATAATTTTTGGCAAGGAGTTACCTATCCATGAAATGGCTTCAGCGTTAAATACGATTGTTTATGAAATATTAACCAATGTGGACGAGCGTGTTAAAAGGGTTTGCTATAAAGTGTTGCCTGCTTGTAGGTAACACTTTATAATTGTCTCTTCTTATTTATTATTTAGCAGATAGAAGGTTATATTTAGCTTGAAGATGGATAATGTATTTAAGTGGTTAGATCTAGATAATCTATAATTTACAAGATGTTTTTAAGTATCAGCCAATATAGCTATCCATCATAAATATATACCTTTGAATAACATTCATTTTATTTATTGGGTGCTGTCGGGAGTTTCCTCCCGACAGTTTTAGCTATGTAAAATCCATATAGTGGTTTAATATAACTACATTTGGTGTTCCTTGTTCATAAAACATAGCACTACTATAGAAGTAGTTTTCTGGCCGTTTTGCTAAGTGCCAGTGTTCTTGTAATGGATTGGTATGAATGTAGTTTAGTTTTGTTTTGTTACCAATAGTTCTCTCGATGCTAAATAAAGTTCGTCGAATCTATCTTGCCATACTTTAAAGATCTGATGGTCTTTTTGATAAACTAAATTTGCTAGCTTTTTTGGTTGATGAGCTTCTATCTCTTGCCGTATTTTTGTAGAAGTAAATTTTTTGAAATCCCTCATAAAATCTATTCGCTTAGAGCCTTCGGAAAAGTATAGAATTAAATGAATATGATTAGGCATAAATATATATCCTAATGTAGATGCATGATACTTATTTGAGCAGGAATTGAGGCTTTCTGCTAGGATTTGCATGGAATTTCTAATAGTAAGTAAGTGATGCCGCTTATGGCAGGTAATAGTGATAAAAAATATGTGCTTCTCCTGATAAAATTGTCTATTTCGTAATCCCATGTTACAAAAATAGAAATTTATTCGTGTCGGGAGGAAACTCCCGACACCACCCAATAATAATATTTATTTTGGTTAAAAAGTAAGTATCAATTTTGATCCTTTTTATATGCATCAATAACTTATCAATCTATAAGATATCGCTTTGTTACAAGGATTATATATTTTTGGTGTTAGTTATAAATAATCAATATGCTACGAACACATACTTGTGGAGAGCTTCGTCTGGAACAAGTCGGCTTACGAGTGACCTTGTGCGGATGGGTACAAAAAATAAGGAATAAAGGTTCTCTGGTCTGGATAGATCTACGTGACCGCTATGGAATCACCCAGCTTATTTTGGAAGAGCAGGTAACAGCACCCGAGATTTTGGCACAAGTGCAAAAGCTAGGTAGGGAGTATGTTATTCAAGCTGAAGGGGTGGTTGTGGAGCGAAGTGCAAAAAATCCCCATCTACTTACAGGAGATATCGAAATAGAAGTAAAAAGACTCACCGTATTAAATACCGCAAAAACCCCTCCTTTTTTAATTGAAGCTGAGACGGATGGGGGTGAAGAATTGCGCATGGAATATCGATATTTAGATCTGAGAAGACCGCCCTTACAAAAAAATCTGTTATTTAGACAATTAGTTACCCAGTATACACGCGCTTACTTAGAACGGCACCATTTTGTAGATGTAGAGACCCCGCTATTAATTAAATCTACTCCAGGAGGAGCCAGAGATTTTGTAGTCCCTTCCCGTTTGCATCTTCAACAGTTTTATGCTTTACCACAATCGCCTCAGGTGTTTAAGCAGTTGCTGATGGTAGCAGGATTGGATCGCTACTACCAAATTGCAAAATGTTTTCGAGATGAAGACTTTAGAGCAGATAGGCAACCCGAATTTACGCAAATCGACTGTGAGCTTTCGTTTGTAACCCAAGAAGATATCTTGCCGTTTTTTGAGAGCTTTATGAAGTATCTCTTTGAGGCTACCATGCAGGTTAAGTTAGATAAATTCCCTTGCATGACCTATGCCGAAGCGATGCAAAAATATGGGAGTGATAAGCCAGATTTGCGTTTTGGAATGCCCATCGTAGAAATAACTCATTTGGTTAGGAATTCCGATTTTTCGTTATTTAATCAAGCCAAATTAGTAGCCGGTATTTGTGTAACAGGTTGTGGAGATTATACTAGAAAACAGCTAGATGCGTTGGCAGAGTTTGTAAAAAGTCATAGTCTTGCCACCAGTGGATTGGTATATGTGAAATACCTCCTAGATGGTAGCTTTAGCTCTTCTGTCAATAAGTTTTATGATGAGGCACAACTAGCCTTGTGGGCAAAAGCCATGCAAGCGGTGCCAGGTGATTTATTACTCATTCTAGCAGGTGAGGTAGAACCTACACAAACCGCATTAGGAACGTTACGCTTAAAGTTGCGGGATGAGCTAGCGTTAGTTTCTAAAGATCAATTTTCTCCTTTGTGGGTGGTAGATTTTCCACTATTGGAGTGGGATCGAACTACCCAACGGTATGTGGCCAAACACCATCCATTTACTTCGCCTAAACAAGAAGATATTCCCTTGTTGACAACAGCTCCCGAATTAGTCCGAGCAAATGCTTACGATTTGGTTATCAATGGTGTAGAGGTAGGAGGAGGGTCTATTCGTATCCATGAGCGTTCGTTACAAGAACAAGTTTTTAAAGTACTAGGATTTAGTGCAGAAGAAATCAAAGAGAAGTTTGGCTTTTTAACAGATGCTTTTGAATATGGTGCACCCCCTCACGGTGGTATAGCATTTGGCTTTGACCGTTTATGTGCCATATTAGGGGGAGAAGATTCTATTAGACCTTTTATTGCATTTCCTAAAAATAATGCAGGACGTGACATGATGATGAAAGCTCCTTCTACTATTTCAGAGCAGCAGATTAAGGAATTAGGCATAAGTTTATAGATAGGTCATAGAATTAACTTTCAAACATCGTGGCACACGCGAGGACGCGTGCCTTACTATTACCCACAAGTATAGAAATAGCCAAAAAGAACTTGTTTTACTGATATCAAAGAACTGAATTAAAGCCAGGACTTCGCCATAATAATACAAAAAGATGATTTAAAATTATTTGTGGGTAGTAGTAAGGACGCGTGCGCCAGCAGTAGAAATCAATGCGAGTAATTACTCTAAGGGTACTACAGATGGGCGTGTACAATTTGTACCTGCTCAAGATAATTCAGATGCCTCCCAAACTATTAACATGTTGCTGATACCCCTATTACTTCTATGAGTAAGTCTGGTAATAAAAAGAAGAAAAGGAATAGAAAGAAGAGCCGAAAAAAGGGTGAAAATTAAAAAATTCCTTTATTGTGATACCAGGGGGCCTGACACCACGGTGTAATAATGATGCGAGATAGTTTGATATCATTGGGCAAAAGCACTAGTCTTGTTGGACCAGCAGGGGCATTCATGCAAAAACTTATGGGTTGGCTGATCGGATAGTATTATTGTTCCAATCTGATCGATATAAAATCAATAGTTAGTACTATATTTTTAGGACTTGAATTCCATAAACTCTTAGTTCACCTTCAGGACTAACGTAGCGATAAAGGGTTTGCCTAGATATCTTAAGCTGTTTGCATAGGTCACTGATATTTGTACGCTTCATGGATACTTGCGCCAATCTAGCTGGTCCTTTTGTAAGCTTAAATTTTCTACCACCTTTTCTATCTCTTGCTCTAGCTGAGGTTAACTCTGCCAGCGTTCTTTCTTGGATCAGTTCTCGTTCAAATTCTGCTAAGGCTGCAAATATGGGGTTGTAAGCAAAGAATTATTGTTTAAAGTGTCAATAAATCAATCACAAGTAAGAGAACGCATTGCCGCAAGACTATCCATATAATCACGCCAATGAGTTATTTTACGGTCTTTAATAGTAATGATAGAACAAAAGCGATTATCGTAAGTTTTTCCGGTAGCAGGAACTATGCCGTGGACTTCATATTCTAAAATGACAATATTATTTGGTTCTGTTGATTTGTACACTCGTAAATTATCGGCAGAATGAAGAACATTGCCATAACGTCCAAACCAATCCATATACGCATCACGACCTTCAATTTTATTGGTAAATCCAGGAAAGTTGTATAGAAATTCAAAAATTGCATCTTTTGCTACGACATCCCAAAAATGTTCTCCACCCACTTCGCCTTTCAGTCCTTCCATAATAATGCTATAAAACGGCTCGGAATTTTTATTGAATGCAGGATGATTTCTATTTAGTTTTTCTTCTTTTTCAGAGATGCTTTGTAGAGCTGATTCAGATTTCTCCTTTTCAGGGGTATCTTGTGGGGATGAATCTATATGTCCATCACAGCTATTCATCAGCAATATGCCAGATATATATACTGGTAAAGTCAGTCTCTTAAGGATTCTTATAGATTGTGTTTTAATAATATTATTTATCAAGTTAATTTTTATATTGTTACACATATCCTATGCTAGTTAATTTTAAGCTTTTTAAGTTTGTACTAGTCAACATTAATCTGACAAGTAATCACAACATGGACGAGGTATTGTCAGTATACTCTCGCCGTTAGGCGTGCTTATAAGATACAACATCTCATTGTTCTTTTCCAAGTCGGGGTAGCAGCAAGATGTTTGCGAAAAGTCTAACATAAAATAAAAGCAGGTAGGACCAGCGTGGGCAAACGAGCAAGGATTTACTGTTAAAAATCACTGATGGAGCTATATCAAAAACCTTGCTTATTACCTTAAGTGAAGCCTATTTTTAAAGGCATGTTAAGCAATATGAGATATAAAAGCTAGTATGCAATATAATTATTTACATGCTATGAAAAAGTTTTATAAAAATTCTAAAAAATATGTACTATTAAGCCTAATAAGTATGAGCTTGG
>MKUM01000055.1 GCA_001897825.1 Candidatus Amoebophilus sp. 36-38 | reverse complement strand
TGGCTATAACAATAATAATATTTATTAGTTATTAATTTATACTACAAGTCTAACGGGTCTGTGACTCACGGACCACATTAAGAGTGACGTCAACCCACTTGGCCATCCAGGAAAAGTAATAAGAAAATAAAAATAGGTACAACCATCAATACGATGTAGATTATGCAAGCGTTCTAATAGCGGAGCTCCTGAATTGTTGGAAGTGAATTATAATCTGTTTACTACTGGTCGCAATTATAAAAATAGTTAGCTTTGTAAAGGATTGTACGGTTTATATTTTTTTGAAGTTGAAACGAAAAAAAACATTTATTAATTGGTTTGTTACTAGACACCAGGTCGTTATTCGTAATGAAGGAGACTTGGCTGAGAGATCTACTTTTAGTCTGAGTTATGCGAAGCTAATTACATTAATCTTTTTTACGTTGATACTATTTCTTGGACTTGGTCTATTTCTCTCTCATACTATCTTAAAAAAGTGGTTGAACCCAGCTTACATAGAGCAAGAAAACAATAATAAGCTATTGCACCTCTAT
Source organism: Candidatus Amoebophilus sp. 36-38 (assembly GCA_001897825.1). Classification (GTDB taxonomy): domain Bacteria; phylum Bacteroidota; class Bacteroidia; order Cytophagales; family Amoebophilaceae; genus Amoebophilus. The sequence goes on along the minus strand of MKUM01000055.1, from coordinate 12,486 downwards.
ACAACTGTAAAGAAGTTGGAAGAGAAGAATGCACAGCAAGATAAATTTATTAAGCTCTTTCAAAGTATACTGGAAGAAAAAGGAGAGCCTAAGTATGCTGTCGAAGATATTCTTGGAGGAGAATTAGGAAACCAACCAACTACATTAAATGAAAAAGATACCTTAGAATCAACCGATGTAAATGATAATTTGTCTGTTGTAGATAAAGAAGTACATGTGAGTCGTTCTGAGCTTGCAGCAGCTTCTTACCAACTGCCAAGTTATTTGCCTGATGTAGTGCTTTTTACACCGATTGAGGGGATGATCACGACTCCATTTAATGTTCAAATTGAGCATTATGGGTTAGATATTGTAGGTAAGGAAAATGAGCCTATTAAATGTATAGCTGATGGTACAGTAATTTTATCAACTTGGACAGTAGAAACAGGATGGATTATTGCAGTACAGCATGCTAAAAATTTAATTTCTATATATAAACATAATGCTACCTTGTTGAAAAAAGTAGGTAATTTTGTGAAAAGTGGGGAAGTAATAGCTATTATGGGAAATTCAGGGGAATTTTCTACTGGGCCACATTTACACTTTGAACTATGGTATGAAGGAAACCCTGTAAATCCTGAAAAATTTATCACATTCTAATTCTGATTTAGAATGTCAAATATTAAACTTATAATTTATTCATAACCATGTTTGGCAAAAATAAAAAAGAGATGCAAGAAGTAGAAATTAATAATTCAAGCAATATTATAGGAAAAGGTACAAGTTTAGAAGGTAACCTGACTACTTCAGGAAATATTAGAATTGAAGGCAAGCTAATTGGCTCAATTACTACTAAATCTAAACTGGTATTAGGCAATACTTCATGGGTAAAAGGAAATGTCTTAGCTCAGACAGCAGAGGTAGGAGGAGAGGTACATGGCACCATAGAAGTAGGAGGATTGCTTATACTTAAGCCCACAGCAATTGTACAAGGAGATATTATAACCAATAAATTGGTTTTTGAAGAAGGGGCTAGATTTAATGGTAAATGTAAAATGAGTCCTTCAGAACAAGCTGTCAATACGAAAGATACAAGTACATGGAAAGGAAACGGAAGCCTTCCTAATAAAAAGATAGAAGTAGAGTTAATTGATCAGCATGCAAAATCACAGCAAGCCTCTTCATAATTATCTAGAATACGCTAGTCTAGGTATACGCATGATAGGCATCATGGGGATCTCTATTTGGATAGGCTTGACCTTAGATAAATATTTTGAGTTACGTTTCCCTGCTTTTTTGAGCTTATTTTCAGTAGGTTCTACCGTATTAAGTATCTACATGACGATACGTAAACTTTTATATCAGCTTAACAATCCGCAGGGGAAAAGCAAACATAAAAAACGGAATGATAACTAGGTAGGTATGACCGTGAGTGATTTTTAACAATAAGGCTTAAAGTAGCTATTGAGATTCCCCATCAGGGGTCTCCCCTGACACTTTTCCCTGCTACTCGTTCTTCCTAGCGCCTTCGGCTGGTGCACACGTTCTCGCGTGTGCCTTTGTCTGCCTCGTCCTAATATAACTGTACGCTTCTTGTTTTTGTTCATATTTGTCGGTTCATTTGTGTAAACCTATTTCAGGACAAGACAGTTGCTATTAAAAAATCTAACTACCTCATCCAATAAAAATAGCTAACGGAGTAGACAATTTTTTTATATCTATAAAAGTTTTAAATTACTGTGGATTAAAAATAAGGCTTACAATCTTCTAAAAAACGAAGCTTATAAAGTCCCATATATTAAAGACTATTTTAGTAATGGAAGGATTCAAAATATCAGAAAAAGGCAAGCAATTGCTAGATTTACTACGAAATGAGAGCCATATAGATTTAAAAGTTATGGCACGAGCTATCGAGTATATAGCTACTTTTCATCGAGGACAAATGCGAAAATCTGGGGAACCTTTTTATCATCATCCCATAGAAGTAGCCTGTATCTTGATACCCTTCACTACGGACCAAGACACGCTCATTGCTGCGCTTTTGCATGATACGGTAGAAGACACCACACTAGCCTTGACACAAATAGCATTTATGTTTAACCCAACTATCGCACACTTAGTAGCTGGTGTTACTAAATTTAATGAGGCATGGCGTAGACACTTTTTAGAAAATTATGAAATGCATTATAGACTACTACCTCGACAAGAAACGGATAAAAAGATTGTACAAATTAAAATAGCAGATCGTACACATAACATGCGTACCATTCAATATCATCCTTCATTAAATAAACAGAAGAAGATTGCTGAAGAAACCTTGGATATTTTTTTGCCCATGGCTCAAGGGATGGGCTTAGACGTGTTAGTAAAAGAGTTAGAAGAGTTATGTGTAGTCATACTCAAAAAGTAGACCATGAAGTCTTATCCATAAAAAAGTAAAATTTTATAAGCACGTACATAATTATAAACAATAGTCACAGTTTGAATTTTTTTAAATCATGCATACAGATACCAGGATATTTCTAGCCAATTTTTTCCATTTATCCTTTTTAAAAGGCATATCTCGTGTATTACCATTGATTACTACTCCTTTTCTAATTAGGGTAATTGGTATAGAAAAATTTGGTATGCTCGAATTTGCAAAAGCTCTCTCTTTTTATTTTACAACATTTGTTAGCTATGGATTTAGATATTCAGCTACGAAACAAATTACTTTGCATAAAGAAAATAAATCTACTATTGGTGAGATTGTAAGTTCGGTTTATAGTATCAAATTAGCCATAATAGGTATATGCTTTCTGATTATGATTCTATTAATCGCCTTTGTTCCTAGAATTCAAGTAGAACGTGTCTATCTGATAAGCTTTTTCCCAGTTGTAATAGCTAGTACCTTATTCCCTACATTTGTTTTTCAAGGATTAGATAAAATGCACTGGCTTAATATACTGAATTTGATTTTCAAGATTTTGTTTTTAATAAGCCTATTTGTATTTATCAAAGGACCTGCAGATGCTGTTCTATTTCCTATTTTATTAGGTGTGGTAGATATACTTCGATTAATTGTAGCCTTAGTCATTTTATATCGTACTTTGGCGATACCTATGCGAAGGCCTGTATTATCTATTATGATTGAACAAATTAAAGAAGGGATGCATATTTTCTTTTCACAGTTGGCTGTTATGTTTTATTCGAGATTTTCAGCTATTTTCTTAGGTCTGTTTGGAGGTCCTACGGTAGTAGCCATCTATATACTGGGTGATAGGATCGCAAGAATTACCGAAAGCATGTTAGAGCCATTTATCCAAGCGCTCTATCCGATAGGGTACAAAAGACTATCTAAAGATATAGATACAGGATTGGCATATATTAAACATTTTACTAAGATAAGCTTGGCTATTTTAGGAGTTATCGGTCTATTTTACTGGTGCTTTGCAGATAAAATTATAACGCTCTTAGCTGGTAAATATATACCTGAAGCTGCTGTAATATTTCGGTTGCATGCTTTTTTACCAGTGATCATTCTATTAGCTAATGTATTGGGTATAGGTATTTTAATTCCTTTACAAGCAGGGAAAAAATATACGTATAGTGTACTTATAACTGGATGCTTGGCTGTAGGATTACATTTTATATTAGTTCCTAAGTTTGAAACGCAGGGAGCTGCTTGGGCTAGCTTACTTAGTGAAATGTTTGCCGTAATTCTCTTATCTTTACTTACATATCAAGAAATAAAATTATTTAAGGCCAAAACACAACTAGATCACGCAGATAATTTGTAAACGTATGGGTTTTATACTTGGACAAATATCAACCTACTATTTCGAAAGGCTTACCAACTTTTTTAAAAGCCAGATATGGCTCTTGTATGTGGTAATTGTATTTGTTGTAGCCATAGCATTAACCTATGGGGTACATGTCCTGTATCATCAGTTAAGTCATAGATGGAGAAAGAAAGGGCATTTTCTAGCAAAAATATTGATGAAGGCGCTTTACTGGCCTTTATTAATTTTTATTTGGATAGAAGCTATTTCTATCAACAGCCATAGGATCATACCTTATATAGATGGCTCTATTGTTTCGATTATAGAGAAGGTGCGTAAAGTTACCCTCTTGGTACTTTTAGCCTGGATATTTATAAGGTTTATTAAGCTATTTGAGATCCACCTTTTGGAGGGGCGATTTAAAAGCCAAGCTACGGATAAAACTACGATACAAGCTACAGGTAAAATTTTACGTGTAGCCGCTTTTACAATTGTCTCTTTATTACTATTGCCTATTCTGGGTATACAGATTACAGGTATATGGGCTTTTGTTAGTGGTTCTGCTATTGCCGTCGGTATAGCAGCTCAGCATATTATAGCCAATTATTTTGGTGGTATTGTAGTGCACTCCGATGGACATTTTAGAGTAGGAGATTGGATTTATTCGCCAGAAAAAGAGATAGAAGGTATTGTAGAATATATTGGTTGGCGGTCTACGCATATTAGAACGTTTGATAGAAAGCTGTTATATGTACCAAATGCTGTATTTTCCTCGATCATCATTATCAATGCTAGTAGAATGACTAATCGGAGGATTAAGGATACGATTAATATCCGTTATGCAGATGCTCCAATTTTAGCCAAAATTTTGGAAGGGATAAATAACATGTTGCAAGCTCATCCAGACTTAGATAAAACAAGACGACTAGCAGCAAACTTTACAGAGTTTGGCCCTTTTTCTATTAAACTCACTATATATGCGTTTACTTATACCACGGAGTGGCAAGAGTATCGAGATATTCAACAGCGGTTATTTCTAGATGTAATAAAAATTATTACAGACCATGGTGCCCAAATAGCAGTACCTCCTGTTATAGCCTTAGAAAAAGAACAGGAAAAAAGTTAATTAATCGCATATTAACATATTTAAGAGATTTTGTTTAGGCTAGATTGTTAAGATGATAACTTGTATCTTATGCAAGTTATATATAGAATTTTAGATAGGATTAAATAAGAAATTATTTTGGAAGCTTGTCCTAAACAATTTGGTAAAGAATCCGAAAACTTAGCTGCAAGCTATTTAAAAGACAAGGGTTTTATAATATTGACACAGAATTACCGTTATAAAAAAGCAGAGATAGATATTATTGCACGAAAAAACAATTGCCTTTATTTTGTTGAAGTAAAAGCTCGGAAAAATACTAAGTTTGGATATCCTGAAGAATTTGTAACATCTTATAAACAGCGATTACTCAAAAAAGCTGCTGAGAATTATATCTTGGAGCATCATTGGAATGAGCCAATTCGATTTGACATCATTGCTATATTACAGCAAGAAGATGTTGTAGAGTTGGTACATTTTGAAGATGCTTTTTCATAACACCATGCAAGAAGTCTAATATTAGCAGATCTTAGAAATAAAGGTTATTTTTGTTGATTCAATAACCTGAAAGCACCTACCGTGATTGATAAATTAGAAGCTATAGAAAAAAAATACGAAGAAGTTAATCAGCTCATCGTTGATCCAGCTATTATGGCTGATATGAAGCAATATGCTACGCTCAATAAAACTTATAAAGAGCTGTCTAAAATTATTCATGTATATCAGGAATACAAGAAAAATCAAGCAGATATTGAAAGTGCTAAGGCCCTACTGAATACAGAAAAAGATGTAGCCTTTAGAGAACTTGCGAAAGAAGAATTAGAGAACTTAGAGTTAAAAAAAGGGGAGCTCGAAGAACAACTGAAGTTGATGTTGTTACCTAAAGATCCCAATGATAGCAAAAACGTTATATTAGAAATTAGGGCAGGTACTGGAGGTGACGAAGCAGGTCTATTTGCTGGGGATTTGTTTCGGATGTACAGCCGTTTTGCAGAAAAAATGGAATGGAAGCTACAGGTGATAGATGCTACAGAAAGTACTTCAGGAGGTTATAAAGAAATCATCTGTGCGATTACTGGAGAAGGCGCATATGGTATGCTAAAATATGAGTCCGGAGTACATCGTGTACAGCGCATACCTGCTACAGAAACACAAGGCCGTATCCATACCTCAGCAGCAAGTGTGGTAGTATTGCCAGAAATGGATGAAGTAGAAGTGAATTTAGATATGAATGAGATTCGGAAAGATACTTTCTGTTCTTCTGGTCCTGGCGGGCAATCTGTAAATACGACCTACTCTGCAGTAAGACTTACCCACCTACCTACGGGCATTGTAGTCAGTTGCCAAGATGGAAAGTCTCAAATTAAAAATTTAGAGAAGGCGCTTCAGGTGTTGCGGGCTAGGCTTTATGAGCAGGAGCTTAAAAAACAACAAGATGTAATAGGGGCAGAGAGAAAATCAATGGTAAAGAGTGGAGATCGGTCTGATAAAATACGTACTTATAATTTCCCACAAGGTAGAGTTACCGATCATCGAATCGGATATACCATACATAATTTGCCTGCTGTATTAGATGGAGCTATTGGAGATATCATAGAAGCATTACGCTTAGCAGATAACGCCGAAAAATTGCAGCAAGGAACACAAGCATAATTCTTTAATAGGTTAGTTTGAAGGATAATGAAAGTGTCAGGTCTGAGGACCTGACATCACCACAAGATAATCCTCCTGCATTGTCATCCCTGCCCACTTATCTTTGACCGAAGCTGTGAGTAAATCCAGCAGGGATCCAGAGTAATGAGGCAAAATAAGGTGAATTTATTCTTGTATATATGATAGAGTTCTTGCATAACCAAGAACTCTATTGTATATAAGCCAATTGTAAGTTTTGATCAGCTTGTTTTTAGTTGGTTGATTTTTTGGTTTTAGAATTAAATTTTCTTTATATTAAATAGAGGCTTCGCTTGTTCGTAAGTAAAAATTTTCCAAGCCTATTTTGTTTAACAGTTGCTAACCTGAAACTTATCTAAACAAACTAATTATTAATATAGCTAATCCATGCTAAAGGTAGAGTTTAGCGAGTTTTAATAATTTTTTTTAAAGTAACCAATTTATATAACCTAATAAAGCCCAATGGTATGAATTTTTTTAGAAATCGTTATCATTTTTCATTGTTACTAAGACACTTACTAAGCTTACTAGTTATTTTCCAGATCGTTTCTTGCGGGTGTAATAAAAACCGAGGAAGTAGCCAAGATGGTGGTATAATTATGACAGTTTTACCTGAGACACTTGAGGGGGATAAAAAAACTGTTGAAATTAATTTTGAACTGGAAGATAAAAAGAAAATAGCTGACCTTAAAATTTTTACTTTAAAAGCCTCTATTACACATGAGGTAGGCGATATAGGGAGTAAAATAAGTTATAATGGTTTGCCCAAAGGGACTACCGATATTAATGCGTCTTTAAAAGACGTATCCAGAAAGGATTTTCTAAATGCAGCGAATCCTGCCTGTACAGTGGAGATCAATATTTTGCCAGCTCCTAAAACCACAGAATTAGAACTCACGATTCGTGTAGTAAATGGGGCAGGAACGGAAGTAGGTAGTAAAAAAGTTACCTGGAAAGCAGTTCCTAAACAGGCTGAAGTATCATTAACAAAAATAGATTCTGAAAAAATAAAAGGAACAGAGCGTACCACTAATATCGAAATTGAGAATAAGGGTCTGGAGGCAACTGAAAAAGATCAGTTAAAGTTGTTAATAAATGCCCAAGCAGGCAATTCGGCTAGCATAATAGGTGCTAAACAAGTTGGAAATACTACTCGTTATATGTTAGATTTACCCCAGGTAGCGCCTACAGGTAAGATATCTCATCCTATCACTATAGATCCTAAAGACGAGAACCGAGCTAACTTTAAGTTACAATTGCAGTATAAGGGGCAAAACATAGGTGATCCATTTAACTTTACTTGGGAGCGTGGAGCAGAGTTAAAAGTGACAGAGGCCAAGTATAATCCAGAGACTGGTAAGGTGACTGCTACTGTTAAAAACATAGGTACAGAAACTGCTACAAGTGGGAAAATTACAACTGAGATTAATGCGACTAAAACGCCGGGTGCCAAAATTGAAGGAAATAATATAGTTCAAGTACAAAGTTTAAAGCCAGGGGAAGAACAAAAAATCGATGATCTTGGCACAGTGGAATTTGGCAACAAGGAGACTGCAGTGTGTAAATTTGGGACTTCTTGTGCGCAAAGCTGCCCTAAAGCTCCTAAACCTATAGTAGAGAAAGTTCTTATAAAAACAGATATTGTTTTATCACTCACTCCGAGTTTTGATGTTGATAAGAAGGAAGTGACGGTAGTTGTAAGAAATGGAGGTAAAGATACAGCGAAAGGATTAAAATTAACATATGAAAATACTAGTTCAGACCAAGCAGGTAAGTTTGCTACTTTAGATACAAAACAAACTGGTGTGAGAAACCTAGGTGATTTGGAGGGAACTAAAGATTACAAACATATTTTTAAATTAGATTTTAAAGATGCAGATGAAGCTGATTTCAATTTCAAATTAATTTATGATGATACTACAATCGACGATGACGGGATATCAAAAACATTCAAAGACAAACCGCTCAATTTATCGTTAGAAATTGTAGTTCCTGCGATAGATAACAGTTCAAATTATATCTTATATGGAGCACAAAATGAACTAAAATTAAGAATAAATCAAGAAGCAAATAGTCGTCATATTCAATTAAAAGATTTAACGTTGGCTATACAACCGGAAGGAAACAATGGAGGTACTGTTTCAAAAGATCCTACTGGTCCTGGAATTAATAAGATAGGAGGAGCTGCATTAGGTAATGATCTAGGAGAAGATATTAAATTGTACGTACATTCTGCTTCAGGAACTACAAAGGCTGCTTTTAAATTTCAGTTAAAGTACAAAGACAAAAATATAGCTGAACCGGTATTAGTTGAATGGCGTGAATATCCTGTCACTATAGATACACCAGTACGTTTGGTGGGCAGCCAAGAAGGTAGCTTTCAAATAGTTAGTTTAGTTCCACTAGACCCTAGTGCAATTACTGTTACATTAGAGGGGGATCATGGAACTACTTTCCAATTTTATAAAGCTAATGGTGATGTTGCTGGCAATGTTGTAGCTTTATCGGAAGTAGCGGAGTATAATAGAAATAGATCTAAGACTTATGATAGATCTGAAGCTATTTTAGAGCCTATAAAATTTAAAATAAATCAGAAAAATGGCCAACAAGCAGCTAAATTAACCATCATTGTAAAACGTGGCAACACAGAGATAGCTAGAAAAGGTGTAGACTGGGTTGAAAAAGGAATCGGGCTATCTGTGAGCTTAGAACGTCCTACCTCTTATGATATTCAAAAGCTTGGTATAGCTGTAAAAAATACGACCAACCAGAGTGTACATTTAAATGAGGTTAAAGTTAACCTTACAAATACAGAAAATGTTTCATTTAGCTTAGGAAGTTTCTCAGGCTCTATTATTGAAAAAAATTTAGCGGACGTTATCGGTGAGAATAAGTTAGACGGTGAAACAGGAACTTATACCCAGCTACTTATAAATAGCCCGCTTGGAGATAGAATTGCAACTGGTTTAACGTTACAATTGTTAGATAATGAAGGTAAGGTTATAGATCAAGTATATTTCCTTTATTTTAGACGAAGTTTCGTTATTGAAGAGGAATTTAAAAGAATGATAGAGGATAACAAAGAAGAATTTTTAAGCAAACTTGAGAAAATCAAAAACAATCTCAACGCGCTTATGTATCTCCAAACGACTCTGAAAAAAGTTATAACCTGGTACAGCCAGTTGTCAACAAAATTGTTGAATATTAAAGAAGCTGATACAAGTTTTGAACCACTAGTAAATACGCGAGTTTTATTATACGCTGACATGATTAAAAAGTGGGAAGATTTTGAACATGCTACCCAAACAGCTATTTCAGAATTTGATAAGGATGAAAAAGTTATTGTAGCATGGTATGATAACTTGTTAATAGAGGTGTCAGAAATACAGAAAAAAATCAACAGGGGGTCTGAGGACGTGAAAAAAATAGATAAGATTGCCGATAATATTGACTTCTTGATGGGCGATTATAATAGCAAAGAGCAAGTTGATAAACAAAGTATACAGGCTTTATATAAATATTACAATAGTAAAATCGAAGAAATTAAAGCTTTCCTGCTTAACCGTGGTATTACCAATTTTGATCTAGCTACAAATGACGCAGAATTCATTAAAAAATTAAAGACAACGTATAAAAGAATGGTAGAAGAGCTTCCCAGCCTAAAACTTAAAGTTCAAGAAATTTTTGAAGCTGGTTTTGAAACATTTAATAAAGTTCTTGTCAAACAACAAGAAGATGACTTAGTCAGTATGAAAGCACTAAAAAAGATAGGAAAAGAAGATGAACAAGACTATATAACCGGTATATATAATTCATTAGTGGTTCAAAAAAATGGACTAAGAAGATGGAAACGTTTAGCAGATTATGAAAAAGATCTAGTCCCTCATGGAGAGACTATACAAGATATGCTTGCTGAGGATTATCAAAAGCTAGCTGAAATAAATCGAAAATTTGCTAAAATTGTTGGAAGCAAATCTACTCGCAATAGTCATGGTAATTTTACCAACGTTGCTGAATTGACTTTAGAGATAGCAACAGATGCTTTTAAGATTGCACAAACAAGAAAAAATCAACAAAATCAAGAAGCAGCTATAAAGGTTTATAAAGCTGCTATAAAAACTTGGGAAGCATATGAACACAAAAGAGGGGCACAAGTTTCTAGGGCAAAATTACCACAGTTAAGCCGTGACGAAAGTGGTGAATTTATATTAATTCCCACTACATTAAAAAACCTTAATACTAATCTTAAAAGTCTTAGAATAGACTATAAGGAAGGGAGATATAAAAAGAAGAATATTTTTGGAATGGATGCTTTTAGAAAGAATAGAAAACAAGACTAAAAGCGAGCAGTTGAATGATTAGATATCTATACAGTCATTGCTTAAATATTTAATATAAGCTTAAACTAAAAATAAATTTAAATGATAGATGGTTTTCAATACTGCTGCTGGCAACCGCCAGTAGCAGTATTGATTAGTCCTTTTGAGAGTAATCTGAATTTAGTGGTTGATAGATCGTTTCATTGTTTTTGTGAAATAGAATTCTTTTAAAACTATCACTTTTAGCCCCCTAGGATTCGTCAGTAATTTATGAAAAGTCCTCATTACTATAGTAAAATCTGATTTCTAACAAGTTTCTTCTTGCCTAAAGAACAAGCTCCTTGGTTTAGAAAGAACTTAATATTTCTGATACATTATTTTCTGTAAAGTGCCTCATTTTTACAGACATCATCTATAAAATCATTTCATCCTTATGTTTTTGCAAATTAGTTTATCCGCTTATTTCCTGAAGTATTGGTAAAGATTTGAGCGTATCTAGGGTGTCTATGTGCAATTGAAAGTATCTGACTATGCCAGCTAGTAAATTTCTTACAGATTGTCTACTAGGCCGCTTAATATCCTCCATATCTTTGGTGAGTAAAGCATCCAATAAAGCTAATTCTGACTTATCCAATTTTCCAGAAAACCCTGAACGAACTAATTGTTCGTTCATTTCTGCTGCTGCATTACAACCCAATCCTAGGTGACGGCATAGTTGTAGCATAAAATCTAGGTAAAATAATTCATGGCCATCTACTAATTCATCTAATTTTAGTATCGATTGTAGCAAGAACTGAAATAAAGCTTCATTATGTTCTTCTTCATATAAAACTTTATGGAGTAACTCCGTTAAAAAAGTGGCAATCGTGGCCTTTTTAAGATCGCTTAATATATTACCGATAGGGATATGACACTTTGCCTCTATGATACGTTGTAGCGTAGTATGCTTCTTGTGATATACGACCATATCCAAGGGCATCAATGGCTGGAAAAGGGCCATACTATGTTTAGCTTTCGGTACCCTAACCCCTTGTACTAAATAAGCTTGCTTACCAAAAAGCTCTGTAAAAATTCTAACAATAATAGAAGTCTCCCCATACTTCATATAATTTAAAACAATGCCTCTGGTTGTATAGCGCATATTCATTGGGAATGTTTAATAAAATAAATATAAAGTCTTTTTATATTTTATGCTTGGGATACAGCTTAACTTAAGGACTTAAAATAGATAATTGTTCCTACAAACATTAATAGATATATCTTATATTGATATAATAGACTTCTTCCGAAACTAAGAATTGGGTTATCTGAGCAGGAAGGAATTTGTGAGAAACCGGAGTTTACTACGGTAAATAAATAGGAAAAGTCAATTACTGACGCATTCAGAGGACTCAAGACAACGGTTTCGGGAGATTTCTAATGTATAGTTGCTGGCGTTTGAAGTCCAATAGTAAGAAAACATACGCTAAGCAATTAGGGATCGCTTAGTTGTCACGCTTGGAAAAGGAAAATATCCTCCAACAACAGTTAAAATGATCATTCTTTAAACTATGTTTAGAAGATTAGCTTTATAAAACTAGTTTTATAAATTTTTTCTTTGCCCAAGCTCTCAAAGCTTTTTCACCCTTATCTCCAATTCTGTTGGAAATCAAAT
>MKUM01000054.1 GCA_001897825.1 Candidatus Amoebophilus sp. 36-38 | reverse complement strand
TAATATAACCATAATTATTCGGGATCAAACACCGTTCCCGTGTCAGTTGATTATCAATAGATTTTGTGCTGCCAATCGTTCAATAGTTCTAGCCGCTTGAGAATATCATTAAATGTACCTAAACTTATTCCTGCCAACTTTTAAAATACCTTGGGTTACCCTGCATATCTGGCCTAAACTGGCAATGAACATGTAAAATCACTTCAAATAGTACTATTTTTCTTAGTTTAATAATATCAACCAACCTTGCTAATCGACTAATCGTTTAGTTAAGAAATATTTTCATGGGTTGAATTCACATAAGGATAAATTAATAAAATGCTGTTTTTAGCTAAAATGGGATTGTCCTACATATCGTTAAAAGCACAAAATTCGGCTGATTGCCAGTTTAGGCCAGATATGTGGGATAAACCCATGTATGATTTATATTCCTTCAAGAATTTTATTTTTTATTTAAAAAAATATGTTGTATATTCGTATATATAGTACGAAAAAACAACATGCTTTGATAAGGCAAAAATATTTAAATGGTATTCAACAGGAACTCCAAGTACAATCTGCTTGTGGTTTAATTGGTCCTAGGCAATGCGGTAAAACTACTTTAGCTAAGCAGTTTGTAGAGAGAGCGAAAGAGTATACTTCCATTCATTGGTATGACTTAGAAGATCCCAAAGATTTAGCTAGGCTAGAAGAACCTATGCTTTCCTTAGAAAATTTAGAAGGGTTAATTGTAATAGATGAAATTCAAAGGATACCAGAACTATTTCCTGTTTTAAGAGTACTCATAGACAGAGCAGGTGATAGGCAGCATTATTTAATTTTAGGAAGTGCTTCTGATCAATTACTTAGACAATCTTCCGAAACACTTGCTGGAAGAATTGGTTATATAGAACTGCCACCTTTTTCAATAACAGAAGTGGATAATAGGCACAAATTATGGCTAAGAGGAGGCTTTGCTAAGTCTTATCTTGCTAAAACAGATCAAACTAGTTTTAAATGGAGAAATAACTATATAAAGACATTTTTAGAACGTGACGTGCCTAGTTTAGGTTTTAAAATACCTCCACAACAACTGTACAGATTTTGGATGATGTTAACCAGTTATCATGGACAGCTATTAAATGCTAGCGAGCTAGGTAGAGCACTCGGTATAACCGATCATACAGTTAGAAAATATATAGATATTTTAGAAGGAACATTTATGATACGAACTTTACAGCCTTGGTTTGCCAATATCAGTAAGAGACAAGTTAAGGCCCCTAAAGTATACTTCAGAGATAGTGGTATTCTGCATGCCCTTTTAGACTTAAAAGACTATACAGATATAGAACGTCATCCAAGGGTAGGATCTCTCTGGGAAGGCTTTGCCATGGAAGAAATAATTAAAAACTTAGAACTTGATAGCACTAGATTCTTTTTTTGGAGAACACAAAGAGGTGCTGAAATAGACTTATTTTACAGAGTTAGAAATGAATTAATAGGAATAGAATTTAAATATGCTGATGCTCCTAGAATAACGCCTTCTATGAAATCAGTCTTAGAAGATTTAAAATTAGAAAGTCTATTCGTTATTTATCCTGGCAATAAAGATTATGCTTTGTCAAATAAGATATATGTTTATGGACTTGATAGCCACCTTAAAAATTATAAAAATTTAACTAACTGAGTTACAAACAGTAGATAGAGCACCAGCTGGGGCGAATGCGCAGAAACTTACGGTTGTGCGTCCAGTGGAGGTTGGTATATCTAATAGGAAAAAGAGACCTATCGGAGCAAAAGTTAGAATTTCGTAGCCAGGATAGCAACGATAGGGGTATCAGCAACATGTCTGCAAAAAGGTACGCTTTGGGAATTAAATAACCACTAACCCCTTATTTAATTGATTAAAATAGGTTTTTTTCATACATTCCCTCTTAAATTTATTGCTTAAAAATTTACATCTTAGTACCTAAAATGTGGCTGAATTTTAATAGAGTAAAGGTAAAAATTCGAAACCGTACCTTTTCACACGAATGCTGCTGATACCCCTATTAGTTTTATATTAGTTTTATATTAGTTTTATATTAGTTTTATATTAGTTTTATATTAGTTTTATATTAGTTTT
>MKUM01000053.1 GCA_001897825.1 Candidatus Amoebophilus sp. 36-38 | reverse complement strand
TTAGCCCTATTTTACCTATTTAAAAATTATGAAAATTGAATTTAACCGTGATCAATGCAAGTTAATAGCCAGGTTTGAAATTTTCTCGTAAGTAATCCAGCAAGCTTACTAAAGGTACCTTGCTGATGACCTCATCAGCAAAGGCATGTAGAAGCATATGTCGGGCAAGGTTTTCAGGAATACCTCGTGCCTGTAAGTAAAACAACTGGGTTTCATCTAGTTGCCCTATGGTAGCTCCATGCGAACATTTTACGTCATCTGCCCATATTTCTAGTTGGGGTTTAGTATATATAGTAGCCTCATCAGACAATAATATATTGTTATTAGTCTGAAATGCATTTGTCTTTTGAGCTTCGGATTGTACAAAAATTTTCCCATTAAAGACACCCGTAGCTTTTCCAGATAAAATACCTTTATAAAGCTGATTGCTTTCTGTATTTGGATGTTGATGATTTACGGTAGTATGGTTATCAATATGTTGAGTTTGGCTGGGGCAATAGATACCATACATATTTACTTGTGCATGTGGCCCTTGCATATCTGTATATAAATTATTCCGAATCAAAAGGCCATCCCAGCTAAAAGTATAGTTGTTGACAATACTATGGCTAGCTTGATAGCAGTGTATTGTATTGACTTGATAGGCATTTCCTGCTTGTATTTGAAGCGTATAATGGTCTAACTGGGAATGCTCGCCCACGAGAATATCTGTCACCGCATTCGTAAATCCATCGTAAGCACCCATCGTATGCCAATTATTGATTAGACTAATCTGGCTATTTTTTCCTACATATATCAGTACCCTTGGATAAGTAGTTTTTTGTTGGGTGGTGCTATCTGTAAAATGGTAAATGCATAAGGGTTTGTCTAATCGGGTATTATCCGGGATATAAATGAATGTTCCATTTGTAAAAAGGGCTGTGTTTAAGATTGCAAGCGTATCTAGATTATTTGAGATATCTTGACTAAAGTGTTCAGTAAATATGTTTTGATATTTCTGATAAGCTTCTGTGAAGCTAGATACATGGAATAACGATTGGGGTAAGGGGCTATGTAAAGAAGTATTGTTAATTTCTCCATCAATAACTGTTATAGCATAGACATCCGATAGTTGGTGAAGGAATGGTTTAATATAGTTGTTTGTTAAGCTGTGGCTTGCATCTATTTGAGCAGATGGATTACTTAGGTCAAATTTTTCAGATAAAACGTTAGTAATGGGGGTATATTTATAGCCTTCTGTTTTAGCACTTGGTAGTCCTAATTTCTGAAAATAACTATGTGCTTGTCGCTGGGTCTTTTCCCAACAATAAGTTCCAGATAAGGTAGCTATATGCTTTGTTAAAGCTTCTTGTAATTGTCTAGATGCTGTAGTTAGGTGCATGCAAAATGGATCTATTAAACGTTCGCTTGCTTAAGCCAATCATATCCCCTGATTTCTAGCTCTTTTGCTAGTTCTTTAGTACCAGACTTGATAATTTTTCCTTTATATAGTACATGTACGAAATCGGGTACGATAAAATCTAACAAACGTTGGTAATGGGTTATAATGATCGTTGCATTATCTGGCTTTCTGAGCTGATTGACACCATGCGCCACGATCTTCAACGCATCTATATCTAAACCTGAATCTGTTTCGTCTAGGATAGCTAAAGCGGGCTCTAATATAGCCATCTGTAATATTTCATTGCGTTTTTTTTCTCCTCCCGAGAACCCTTCATTAACGGATCTATGGAGCATTTCTTTATCCATATGAACCAAGTCCGCTTTATCTTTTAACAATTTTAGAAATGCTACTGCATCTAGTGGTTGTTGCCCTTTTGCTTTCCTAATTTGGTTGATAGCTGTTTTTAAGAAATTAACATTACTAACACCTGGAATTTCTACGGGATATTGAAATGCTAAAAATAGTCCTGCTGTAGCACGTTCTTCGGGTGCTAAAGCTAATAAATCCTGCCCTCTAAAATTTATGCTACCCCCTGTAACTGTATACCCTGGCTTGCCTGCTAATACTGCAGCTAAAGTACTTTTCCCAGAACCATTGGGCCCCATGATAGCATGGACTTCACCAGCTTGTACTTGTAGATTGATCCCCTTTAAAATTTCTTGGTCTTCTACATTTACCTGAAGGTTGTTAATATGTAACATTTTTCTAGTGTTATTGATGATACGTAGTTGCAAAAGTACAATCAAACTTAATCTAGAACAACGTATGCATGAGGTATATCCGTAGCTAATTTTTAAATAAAGTTCTTTCAAAACCGTCGTCTTGAGTCCCTTGGATTCGTCAGTAAGTGCGAGTCAGGGCCCCAGCCCTGACACACCAATGGAGTGTCGGGAGTGGCTCCCGACACCACAGCTCCGGTTTCTCACAAATTCCTTCCTGCCCAGACAACCCAATTCTTGGTTTTGAAAGAACTCTAATAATATCCAGAACTACAGCTTCAATACAAATATTTAGATGATGACTTGGGACATCAGTCAATCTTACCTTCAGAATCACCCGAGTAGGGAGTTCTGAAGGAAGTAGAAAGACATAGATTGAATAAAAAAATCAAAAAAGATATTTTACTAGACCAAAAGCAATGATTACAGCTGTAGATGTGGCTATCAAGCCCGGTATCATAAAACTATGGTTTAATACAAATTTCCCTACCCGCGTAGTACCTGTACGATCCAAATTGATCGCAGCCAAGATCGTGGGGTAGTTAGGAAAGAAAAAAAGCCCATTGACTGCTGGGGAAGCAGCTAATAAGGTGATGGCTGGGATACCCAAAGCAAGTCCTAATGGCATTAAGGAGCGAATGGTAGCAGTTTGGCTTACTAATAAAATAGACATAAAGAAGAGTATAAAGCTAAACTGCCAAGGATGTTTTACAATTTGGGTTTGTACGAGTTCCATGATTTGTGCTTGGTTAGCGTTGACAAATGTATCCCCTAGCCAGGATATACCCAAAATAGAAATTACTGCTTGTATGCCAGATGTAAAAACAGTGGATTTGCTAATTTCAGTTGGGTTTAGCTTGCAAGTAAGCATCGTTAATGCTGCTATACTAAACATCAATACTTCGATAGTAGTAGGCATGTCTAAGAATACTAACTTGCCATTGATTTGCCAGATAGGTCTTAAATTTTTGAAAGCCCCTAGTAATATAATCAAGATGATTCCGACTATAAATAGGGTGACGGATAACTTAGCTGAATTAGAAACTTTAGAGTAAGTGTCTAACTCTTTTATCAGGTCTTTTTGCTCGTTGACTTCCAACATTTTTTTATAAGCAGGCTCTTCGCTTAGTTCTTTGCCCATTCTATTGACTACTAAGGTAGTCATAAGTATGCCTCCTAGCGTGGCAGGAACTAATATGCATAGTACATCTAATAATTCTATGCCATAGGGTGCTAATATGCCAATTAAAATAGCTGTTGGAGCAGATATAGGACTGGCTATTGCTGCCTGTTGTGCAGCAATTACGCTTGCTGTTAAGGGACGCTCTGGTCTAACTCCAGTATCCCTGGCCACAGTGGCTATGATGGGTAATATGGAATATACAATGTGGCCGGTACCTGCCAAAAACGTAAGTATATAGGTTATAAGAGGGGCAATAAAGGTAATTCTATGGGGATATTTCTTAATAGTTTTTTCTGCTAGGCCAGCTAAATATCCTAGCCCCCCAGCAGCCTCTAGCGCACCAGCCGCTGTGACTACAGCGGTAATGATAAACAATACGTCAGAGGGAGGGTCTGTGGGTTTCAAATGGAAGAAGAAGGCTAATATAGCTAAGCCGAAACCACCCATAATTCCTAAACTGATGCCTTTTAACCTTGTGCCAATAAGAATAGCTCCTAGTACAATTGTAATTTCTAACCAGATCACTTGAATTTGTTTTTATGTTATTTACTATTATTTTTCTAAACCTCACAGTATACTTCTTCTGAAACGATCGCCCTGAGTCCTCTGAGTTCGTCAGTAAGTGCGAGTCAGGGCCCCAGCCCTGACACACCAATGGAGTGTCGGGAGTGGCTTCCGACACCACAGCTCCGGTTTCTCACAAATTCCTTCCTGCCCAGCGAACCCAATTCTTGGTTTCGGAAGAAGTCTAGTATACAACTATTAGCTAGCTAAGTTTTTTCTTGCAGCTGATAAATATATCTTTATCCGTGATGCGCGAAGCTAGCATTATTTTAGAAGACTTGCTATACTCCTGGCATCTTTTCTGCAGCTCATAATTGTTTGTGAAAAAGTTTATTGTCTAGTTTGACTATCAACATGATAAATAGAACCTTATTTTTGCTAACTAATTAAGGAATTTTAACTAAACTTTATATATATGATTATAAAAGTCCAGCGATCGGTTAGTATGCCTTTGTCGGAACGTATCTTCATGGTATTAGTTAGCTTTTTTATAGCTTCACTCATACTTACTAATCTTATCGCGGGTAAATATTTTACATGTTGGGGGCTTCCTTTGTCTAGTAGTACATTGGTATACCCATTTACATTTGTGATGACCGACATTGTTTCCGAAATATATGGCATACAGCGTGCTAAGCTCCTCGTTTCAATTGGCTTTATAGTTAGCATTGTGGTTACTACATTCGTATGGATAGCTAACCAGTTGCCTATAGATCCAAAATCTCCGATAGATATTCGTTCATTTCAACAAATATTCGGCTTATTTCCAGGAGTTGTATTAGGTTCTATGGTGGCATATTTAGCTGCTCAGTTTGTAGATGTACAGGTTTTTGAATATTTGCGAGTTCTTTCTAAAAACAAACATCTTTGGCTGAGGAATAATCTTTCTACATTAACTAGTCAGTTGTTAGATACCATCATCGTAGTAACAATTGCTTGGATCATATGGCCTTTGATAGATGGCAATCCCTGTACCGCCCCCATTGGTTGGCAGTTATGGAGCAAGATAGTGCTTGGTCAGTATCTATTTAAAGGCATATTAGCGCTATTAGACACGCCGGTAGTGTATGCTAGTGTTTACTTGATTGAAAAATGGATTGGACTACGTCCTAACTAATTTTATTTGATATTTATATGTTATTAGAAGAATTTAGGACGCAGTATGTCTCTCAAACAGAAAGGGCTTATGTATTACTGGCTAGTCTTTTTATAGGTGTTTTGTTACTCACTAATATTATTACCAGTAAATATATTACTGTGTCTCATTTAACTTTTACAGCAGGTGCTATTACGTATCCGTTTACTTTCTCTTTGCTAGATATTATAACGGAAGTCTATGGGAAAAGCAAGGCTAAAATGGTTATCTGGATGGGATTAGTTGCCAGCCTGTTTATGACATTAATTACATATATAGCCAATATGATACCTGTTTATAAACATTCTCCTGTACCACAAAGTGCATTTCAGGCAGTCTTTGGCTTTATTCCTGGTATTGTACTAGGCTCTATGATAGCCTATTTGGCCTCACAATTTATAGATGTTTATTTATTAGAGTTATTCCGGCGCTTAACGAATGGCAAGTACCTATGGATTAGAAATAATATTTCTACACTTGTTGGCCAACTTATTGATACCGCAATTTTTGCAGGTGTAGCTTGGATTCTATGGCCACGTCTAGGATTTAGTTCAACGTTAGAACCTATAAGTTGGGATACTTGGTATCAGATTACTGTAAATGAATATGGCTTTAAAGTAATCTTTACTTTTTTCAATATACCTTTTGTGTATTTGGGTGTTTACTTAGTCAGGCGTTATATAAAACTTTAAAAATCAGATATACCAAGTGCTCGATAAAGTTACTTTCTCTCTTTGTTCTGAATAGCCGCTTTCATAGCATCTTGTAATCTTCGTTTGAAAGAACCTTCTTTGGTTGTAGTTTTATTTCTGTTTTTGGCTAGTTTCTCTTTAATTTTTTCTTCATCCACAAATCTTTTTATCAGCGTTTGCTGGCCAAAGGTGATAATATTAGAAACGAAGTAGTAAAAACTTAGACCGGCAGGGAAGCTATTTAAAATAAACATAAAGGTAATAGGGAGTAAATAAGACATCGTCTTCATAGGTCCTTGAGGTGTATTTACTTGGTTGCTAGACCAGGTATACAGGATGGTAGAAGCGGTCATTAGTAGCGTAAATAAGCTGACATGGTCCCCGTAAAAAGGTATTTTAAAAGACAAGTTGATAATCGAATCATAGGTTGATAAATCAGGCGCCCACAAAAAAGCTTTTTGCCGGAATTCTATTGCATTTGGAAAGAAATTAAACATTGCTAACAGAATGGGCATCTGTAATAATACAGGGATACATCCGCTGAGTGGATTAATACCCATCTCTTTATAAAGTTTTACCTGTTCCATCTGGACGCGTTGGAGATCTTGCCCATGTTTAGCTTTAAGAGCGTCTAGGGTTGGTTTTAATACCTTCATTTCAGCCATGGAAATGTAAGATTTGTAGGATAGAGGGAGCAATAGGGCTTTAATCAAGAGTACTAGTATCAGGATAATTAGACCATAGTTACTCACATATTTCTCTAGAAATCCAAAAATAGGAATGATTAAATACTGATTGATCCACTTAACAATAGGCCAACCTAAAGGAAGATTTTTAGAAAAACCATCGGTAAAACTCTTTAAATCTTGATAGGTATTAGGACCAAAGTAAAATTTAAATTCACCTGTTTGAGGTTGTCCAGCTTGTAAATGGTTACGAGCCAAATCCAATTTTACGTATGCCTCTTTAACTATTTTATCAGGTTGTGTACTAGGCTTAAGCATTACATACCCTGTTTCAAATGGTTGATTTGAGAGAATGCCTGCAGTAAAAAAGCGTTGTTTGATAGCCAGCCATTTAATAGGAGCTTGTATATGTTGCTTTTCTTCCTGTTGGGTTTGTTCTTTCAAATGTTTGAATGTTTGGTCTGCTAAGTAATAATTGATGGTGGTTTTATTCCGACAAGCCTGCACATCTTTTTCTGCTCTTCTGATAAGATCATGCCATACAAAGTTTAGCTTACCTTCATCTATATACTTTTCTGCTCCTATAAATTCCCAATTTTGGGTCAGTGCATAGCCTTGCTTGGCTAATGAGAAGGTTTGTTGAATATATGCATCAGGTCCTACTGGAAGTCTAAAAACAACTTTTTCTGAATTTGTTTCTTGCTCATGGGAGGCACCATTTGATATATGGAAAAAAAGCTGGCTGGTATGGATATTAGCTTGGTTGTTGGTAAACTGGAAACCCATATCACTAGATTGTTCATCCAATAGTTTTAGAGGTTGGCCTTCATAGTCTCGGTATTTTTTAAGTACTACTTCTTTTACTTTAGCACCATGTGATGTTAGTTTTACTCGAATGTCGTTATTTTCTAATATTACTTCTTTAGCTACACCTCGTATAGCATCTGCAAAAATGCCAGCCTGATCATTAGATATCGTAAGGGCTTCTTGCAAAGGTCTATGAGAGGAAGTTGTTGGTTTTCCTTCGTTTGTAATAGGATTTGTTTGGGCGGTTTTAGAAATTTTATTGTCAAAGAAATGAGTATATAGAATGAGTATAAGGGATATAAGTAATAGCCCTATAATTTTATTTTTATCCATGATTTATACGATATATAAGTAATTAAGTTTAGTTACTTAAACAGAATACCCCGCCGCTAGCATAACCTAACAGGTAAAATATTTTGAAAGTTATAAAGAAATTGATATCAAAGTTACTACCTAACTAGTAACTTTCAAATATAGCTTATCTTAACCGTCTCTATTAACTCAAAGATAATAGCTTTATATATAGAAATATATAGGTTCAGTATACAACAGAAGTAGTTACAAAGTCTAGACCTTCACTACTTTTTTAATATTTTGAGCTGGATTAATCAATTCTTAACGCTTTTTTAGCATACTCTGATGCTTTCTTCTTATTTGGCTGATCTGATCCTAAACCTTGGAAGTAGATAAGGGCTAAATTAGATAAAGACTTTTTATGATTTTGAGTAGCCGCTTTTTCATACCAAGCTATTGCCTCAGCATAATTTGGTTGTCCCGACAATAGTCCCTCTTCATGCATTGCCCCTATCTCAAAATCTGCTTCTTTTATGCCTGCTCTCTCAAAATATATCAATGCTTTATGATAGATTTCCATAGCCTTGTATAGCTTTGCTAATTCATATTGTGCTTGACTATATCCTTGCTTTGCTGCTGCTTTATACCATTTAAAAATCAAGTCTTCATCTGGTCTCTTTACACCCCGTCCCTTTTGAATTATTCTAGCTAAATTATATTGTGCTATTTTATTACTTCTTCTAGCTGCCGATAAATACCATGTTAAGGCGGTGATAAAGCTCTGATTTGGCCCATTTTGCATATATAAACTACCTAGTCTAAGTTGAGCTTTTATATGTCCTTTGTACGCAGCCTTATTATATAATTTTAATACTTTTTCTGTACCCTTTTTTAATTCCAATGTCTCTTCTTTAATAGCATGCTCATATACTTTAGCTAACTGATAATTGCCTTTACTTCCTACTACTAAATACTTACCAAGTTCTGCTGCCTGGCTAACAGATCTCTTTTTTTGCTTTAACAAAAGTTTTTTTATTTGTGTAAAGGGCAAACAACTCCAATATATAGGAAGTAAATTAGCTACTGTTTCCATGAATTGATAAAAAATAAAACTAGGTATTGTTTCATGGGTCCATCGCGCTTCCTTGAACTTTTTGGAATACTTGAAACTTATAGTTTTTTTTAGGTACCAACTATCTACTAGCTTACGACTATCAGGTTTGTTTTCTATACCCACTACCCCTATGCGGTTATACCCTGTTGTAAGGGTATGAAAAAAATGGTTCACGTTTCTGACCGGCAGCATCTCTTCAAATGTTAAATAAGAAAAAATACCTTGTAATAATTCTGCTGCTAAAGTTTCTATAGTTGATTGGGAAGTAATATCAAGCACATCTGTATAGCTTTGCGCTTCTAACGCTGATGATGGTACATCAGGCTGCTGTTCGGCTGTCGTAATATTAGCGGCTTCATTGTTGGCTTGCCTTTCTTTTCTTATATTCGTTTTTGGAGCTTTCGGCTTTTTACTTGCCTGTAAATGAGATTTTGGTTTTGCTTGTTCTTGTTGAGATCTTTTTTTACCACGTTTGGCATCTTTTGTTCCACCTAGCACTATTTCCCATTCTTTATCAGTAGGCTTGATGGGATCAAGTATTATGCGGTTAGTTCTAATTGCTAATTCAGTAAGCGCTTCTTCCTTTTTTTTTCCTTTTTATTTCTCTTTCCACCTCTATCAAGCTTTCGGAATACCTTTTGTTGTTTTGTTTTTCTAATGCTTGATTTTCTATTATTTGTTCATCTTTACCGTGAGGGATATCAGTAACAGGAGTTGTATTACAGCCTTCTAACAATATGTTTGCTACTAGTCCATATATGCCTAGTAGTATGCTTATTTTATAGTTTCGTTTCATAAACTTTATCTAACTAGCAAATTTGATATACGAATACGCTCTTCCTACAAAAATTCTTTCTTCCTTTATACTCCTTAACCTGGCGCAAGTGTCCTCGCTTGTGCCTACAAATACACCTTAAAACTTTCTAACCTAATAAGCTAGATATAAAGATATCAAATTATAATAGCACAAGCCAAGAGGCTTGCGCTATGAAGGGGACTCTATTCAATAAACTTTATTTCTTGGCAGTTATAGCAGCCTAGATCATTATTTTGTTTAAGTACCAATAACCTGCCTACCTCATCTATACCTTGAATAATTCCTTCGAAAATACCTGTTTTATCTTGAAATGTTCTTGGTTGGTTGATCCAATAAAGCTTCTCCAAATATGCTGTTTTAAATAGATGCAAACCTTCTTTGCAAAATTGATTATATTTAGCTTGTAGGGTACTGGTAAGTTGTATAAGTAGACTAGATAAATTAAATTCATGTCCACAGGTCAAGAAGAGTGAGCTTGCATGAGGTAAATTAAAATTTTTTTGATTGACATTTAGGCCAATCCCTATAACAGAAGCCTTAATCTTATTTTTGTTTACCAAATTTTCGATCAGTACGCCACCTATTTTCTTATTTTGATAATATATGTCGTTAGGCCATTTAACAAATAAATCTTTAGGTATATAAGTTGTTAGAACTTCGTGGATAGCAATTGTTGTAATTATATTAAGAGAAAAAATTTCCTTGATCGTTAGCCAAGTAGGATATAATATTAAAGAAAAAGTAAGATTTTTGTAAGGTTCGCTTATCCAGGTATTTTCTCGTTGGCCTCTACCGTTGGATTGGTGATCTGTAATTACTACAGTGCCCTCTGGGATGGTTTCGTTAGAAATTAAGTGCATAGCTAAAGTATTTGTAGAGATACAAGTAGCTTTGTATATAATATTTTCTCCCGTAAATGGCATATGATAGTGGTTTTTATTTATTAATTTCTAAATCTTATATTTATTTGAGTTGCTATAATTATGGCCCAAATTACAAGAAAAAATGGAACTAAAATCGAGCTTGTTAATGCGATCGTAGAAGGGATGCAGGATAAGAAAGCACAGGAGATTAGTGTGCTGAATTTAAGTAAAATAGGAAGTAGTGTAGCAGATTATTTTATAATTTGTTCAGGACAGTCAAATACACAGATAGAAGCAATTGCAGATAATATTATAGAAACAAGCTATAAAAAAGCAGGACAACGTCCTTGGAAGCAAGAAGGGTTTACGAACAAGGAATGGGTTTTGATAGATTATGTAGATGTGGTTGTGCATATCTTCCAACGCGAAAAAAGAGAGCTATATGCATTAGATATGTTATGGGGAGATGCAGAAACAACCCATTTTTAAGCGTAAATTAGCAGTTGCTTTTTACTATTTATATTATATGAAACAATAGACTTTTTCTGAAACCAAATATTGGGTTCTCTGGGCAGGAAGGAATTTGTGAGAAACCGGAGTTTACTAGAGTAAGTAAATATGAAGAACCAATTACTGACAAACACAGGGAACTCAAGACGACGGTTTCGGAAGAAGTCTAATAAGATTATTAAGTCACCAACGTATAAATAAATTATTATGAAGATAGGTAAAGATAAATTACCCCAAAGTCCAAGATCACAAATCTGGTCCATCATTACACTATTTGTTGTTATCATAGGTATACTATATGTCAGTAAATTGAAAACGGCCATACCTATTTCTGAACATAGGTTTGAAACACTTATGCTGAATAAAGATGTGAAACAGGTAGTGTTGATTACTAATCAGAATCTGGTTGAGATAACCTTAAAGGAGGAGGCTTTCTTAAAAGAACCATACAAAACTGAATTGGGAAATCGTTTTTCCTTTTATATAGATCAAACGCCTCATTACAGCTTCAGAGTACCCTCTCCCAAAATATTTAATGATAACTTTAAACAGATAGAAACGAAACTGCCTCCTGAAGATCGGATTGGCTATATTTCGAAAGAGCGTACAGATTTTATAGCCATCATAATTAATTGGGGAAGCTTTTTATTGATTATGGCTGGCTTCTGGCTTTTAATGCGTAGAATGTCCGGGGGAGTAGGATCAGGAAGTCAGATTTTCAATATAGGAAAATCAAAGGCAGCGCTTTTTGATGCTGCAAATAGAGTAAAGGTTACTTTTAATGATGTTGCAGGTTTGCAGGAGGCTAAAGAAGAGATCAAAGAAATCGTAGAGTTCCTTAAAGAACCCGATAAATTTACTAGACTAGGTGGTAAAATACCTAAAGGAGCCTTATTAATAGGACCTCCTGGAACGGGGAAAACTTTATTAGCTAAAGCTGTAGCTGGCGAGGCAGGGGTTCCTTTTTTCTCCCTCTCTGGATCTGATTTCGTGGAAATGTTTGTGGGTGTAGGAGCCGCGCGTGTAAGGGATTTATTTAAACAAGCTAAAGAAAAAGCTCCGGCTATCATCTTCATTGATGAAATAGATGCTGTGGGGCGCTCAAGAGGTAGGGGTTCTATGCCTGGTGTTAATGATGAACGTGAAAATACATTGAATTCGCTTTTAGTAGAGATGGATGGTTTTGGTACCAATTCAGGGATTATTATTTTGGCAGCTACCAATAGACCTGATGTGCTAGATTCGGCTTTACTAAGACCAGGACGGTTTGATCGTCAAATAAGTATTGATAAACCCGATATTGCTGATCGAGAAGCCATACTCAAGGTGCATATGAAGGACCTGAAGCTAGATAAGGGAGTAGATATTAAAAAGCTGGCTGCACAGACTCCTGGATTTGCTGGAGCCGAATTGGCTAACGTAAGCAATGAAGCTGCGTTGATTGCCGCTAGAAAAGATAAAGATTATGTGGATATGGAAGATTTCCAAGATGCGATAGACCGTGTTATTGGTGGTTTAGAAAAGAAGAATAAAATTATCTCTCCCCAAGAAAAGCGAATTGTGGCCTATCATGAAGCGGGCCATGCGGTAGCAAGTTGGTTTTTAGAACACGCAGATCCGTTGCTCAAAGTGAGTATTGTTCCTAGAGGAGTAGCTGCTTTGGGCTATGCACAATATCTACCTAAAGAGCAATTTTTATATCAAAAAGAACAGTTGATAGATACAATTTGCACGGCACTAGGTGGCAGGGCGGCTGAAGAAATTATTTTTAGAAAATTATCTACTGGTGCGCTAAGTGACTTAGAGCGTGTTACCAAGATGGCATATAGCATGGTTACAGTATATGGTATGAATGAAAAAATAGGAAATATTTCTTTTCATGACCCTGGACAGCCGGAATATGTGTTTAACAAGCCCTATTCTGAGAATACAGCGCAGGCTATTGACGAAGAAGTTCGCATCATGGTTGATAAAGCTTATAAAAGGACTAGAAAGCTGCTATGGAGTAAGCGTCAGTCTTTAGAAAGTGTTGCGCAGGAACTTCTCCAAAAAGAGGTTATTTTTCAACAGGATCTAGAACGATTGATTGGTCCCCGACCTTATCCGATGCATGATGTGACTGTAGATAAAGTAGCTTCTCAAACTCAGGAAGTAGTCAATAAACAGGTACCTACTAAGAAAAGGCCTGTTAGGAGAAAAAAGCCTAATAATGTTGTTAGAGAAACTAGTCAGGAACAACCTAAAGAAGGGGTTACTCAGGGCTGATAGCAACCTTTTTTGTAACTATCAACGATCTCTTTTGGGCTTTGGATTGTGATTTCTATGACAAAAGCAAGCTTTAAAAAAATAAATACTAGTTTACTTTATATCTATAACTTG